>JAFAHQ010000407.1 GCA_019237135.1 Alphaproteobacteria bacterium | reverse complement strand
AACCACCCGTCTACGCGATGATAGAGCCATCGGCAGCTTGGAGTCTGCTGCGCCTTGCACCTCAGCTATGTGGCTCTCGACGCGCGCCAGCTTCGTTGTTTTCCGGCTCTCTGAGAGAGCTGAATTCGTTGATCCGGAAGGAAAATTTCGTTGATAATTGACCATCCGGTTGAACGGGCAAGTAACTGATATATTTGCATTTCTACCCAAATATTGAGGTCGCTTCTACGACGACTAGCCGATTTTCGTTGTTTTTGGCCGCGCTCAAAGCCCGGAAAGCGCCTCGCGCAATGCGGTCCAGCGCGCGAGCTTGGCGGCAAAGTCTAGCCGAGCGTGCGCCGGGCTGGTCGAGGGCAGCGCCAGATAGGCGAGCTCGGCGCGCCGTGCGAAATGGCGGTCGTAGAGGCGCCGGGCCCCGCTGCCGTTGAAGGCGACCGCGCGGATCAGCGGGTGCGTATCGAGCAATCGGTCGATCGCGTTCGGTCGTTCCCTTCGGATCGCCGCATCGGCGCTCGCCTCCCGTTCGGCGAGCTCGCACACGTCCCACAGAGCAATCCGACGTGCTGCGACAAAGGCCAGCCTCTCCGCGTAATTCATAGCGGGGGTGGCGCCGAACAAGGCGAAGACGATCGGCCAGAACAAATTACGCGGGTGGGCGTAATACTCGCGTCTGCGCAGCGACTCTTCGCCGGGCAAGGTGCCGAGCACGAGGACCCGGGCTCGTGCGTCGGCGATCGGCGGGAAGCTCCGCTTGGGAATGCTCGACTCGGTCGATGCTTTCACGCAAGGTAGCGGCCGAGGCGGACTGCGGTCTGTCCCTTGACCAGCCGCCGCGACGGCATGATCAGCACGCAATTGTCGTAGGGGGTGCGCACCTCGCGCCCGTCGTCGCGCCCGATCAAAGTCCCCTTTTCCGGCAGCACCTCGAGCCCGCGGAAATTCTGGACGAACTCGAAACTCGCGCCGGTGATCGTAACGGCTTCGGTGACCTGAATGGTGCGCTGCCGGGGATGAGCGTCGAAATCCGGCCCGCCGAGCGGCCTTGCATCTTCGCGCGCAAAGGTGCCCACGGTGATCAGAAACCGGAGCATGACATCGGTCGCGACTTCGGCGGCGCGGCGCTCCCAATGCTGGCCGGCTTCGATCAGCAGCGCCGTCTTGGGCGAGGTGGGCTCGCCGAACCCACCATAGTCGCGCATCCGCGGCCCCGCTGCGTGACCGGCGTCGCACATGATCAGCTCGGGGATGCCGACCCGCCGCGCCAATGCCAGCGACCGGTCGAGCGTGCCTGCCAGCATCAAGGGTGCGGTCGCGTACTGCATCGAGTGGATGTCGAGCAGGAAATCGGCGGCATCGACAAAGGGGCGCAGGACGCGGGCGCGGGCGAGCTCGGTCGATTGGCGCTGGCCGTCGAGGGTCGCCGGCGCCCACAGCCGGTTGAAATCCTCGTCGACAAAACGCGAGGCGGTCGGCACTCGACGATCGAAGCTCTGGTAGGCGGCGATGTTGTCGAAAGCCAGGGTGAGCTTGCCCCGTCGCGGCCGCAGCCCGGTGCGAAACAATTGGTCGAGCGCGATCGCGCCGCAAATTTCGTTGCCGTGGGTCAACGCGGTGACGAGGACGTGCGGTCCGGAAGTACCGCTGTCGAACGTCGTAACGTATTCGACCCCAGTGTTGCCTGCCCGGTAAGGCTCGATGTCGGGCGGGGTCAGCTCGATCGCATAGTTCGGCTCGGGCACACGACACTCCCCGGTCAGAGGCCAAGAGGCCTATCTTGCACGCGTTCGGCCGCTGCGTCACGCCGCAGGCGACGGCGAAACTTGCCCGGTGCCGGGCCGGTGCGTAAATTTGCTCAGCGGATCGAGTGCGCGTTTGGGCGGTGCGGTCACATCAAGGAACGAGCTTGACAGGATGAGCTTCGAGATCCCGGGCGTGCTGTGGCGCCGCGACCCGGAAGCGACCGAATTGCCGCTGGTTTTCGACTCGCCGCACAGCGGGTCGAGCTATCCCGAGGATTTCCAATTCTGCTGCCCGCTCGACGTCCTGCGGATGGCTGAGGACACCTATGTCGACGAGCTCTACAGCGCGGCACCCGCACTCGGCGCGACGCTGATCGGGGCGGTCTTTCCGCGCAGCTATCTCGACGCGAACCGGGCAGTCGACGACCTCGATTCCGCGCTGATTGACGGGACCTGGCCGTCGCCACTCGCCCCGTCGCACAAGACGCGATCCGGGCTCGGCCTGGTGCGCCGGGTGGCCAGACCCGGCATCCCGATTTACGACCGAAAGCTCCGCGTCGACGAGATCCTCGCCCGGCTCGAGCGCTGCCACATCCCCTACCACCGTGTGCTCGACGAGACGTGCCAGCGCGTCCACCGCAAATTCGGGGTCGTTTGGCATGTAAACTGCCATTCGATGCCGTCCCAGCGCGGCAGCGCCAAGAGGGGTGGGCACTGCGCCGATTTCGTGCTGGGTGATCGCGACGGCTCGACCTGTGAACCGGAATTCACTGATTTTGTCGGCCGGGAGCTGCGCGGACGTGGTTACACCGTGCGCATCAACGAGGTCTACAAGGGTGTCGAGATCGTCAAGCGGCAGGGATGCCCCGCGATGCACCGGCACAGCCTGCAGATCGAGGTCGACCGCGCGCTCTACATGGACCAAAAGAGCTTGGAAAAGAGTTCCGGCTTCAACCAGGTGCAGGCCGACATCACCGAGCTGATCGACGCGCTAAAGAGCTTTGCAAGCGCACGCCTCGAAGTGTTACAGGTCGAGAACCCCGCCTAAACGCCGATGGAGGAAAGAGCCGTGGCGACAATTCCCAAGGTCCTGCAACCGCACATCAACACTGCCTTCCCGGCGAATGTATGCCTCGTTGGCAGCGTGTTGCCCAACGGGTTCGCCCAGGTCAGCCCGCGCGGCAGCACGATGGTGTACGACGACGCGCATATCGGGCTCTGGGAACGCGGCAAAGGCTCGACCAACGAAAACCTCGCCGAGGGCACCAAGCTCACTGTTTTCTTTCGCAAGCCGCAGTTGCGCGAGGAAGGCGTTCTGCCTAAAGGCGGCATCGCCCGGTTTTATGGGCGCGCCAAGGTCTACCGCTCGGGACCGGTCTACGAGGAGGTTTGGCGCCGCCTTGTGCAGCCCGAGAAGGACCGCGATCCGGACAAGCAGGGTCACGCCGTGCTGATCGAGATCGAGCGGGCCGAGGAGCTGGACGGAGCTCCGCTCAAGCTCGATTGATTGTCGCGCTGCCGCCGAGCGTCAAATCCCGTAGAGGTTCTCGGGCCTGGCCGGCATCTGGCCGCGCTCGACCCGCTTGACCGCTTCGATCAGCTTGACGTGGGTCGGGGTCGGAACACTGACCTCGCGCCCTTTCTCGGCGATCACCCCGTTGATGAAGTCGATCTCCGTGCGCCGACCCTTGTACATGTCCTGGCCCATCGACGGGCGTGCGAGATCGCTGCGGGTGTTCGAATTCAACGCAGCGAGGATCGCGGTTTCGACCTCGTCGAGCGCTCTCGCGTCGCCCTCCGCGGCGCGCGCCAGGGTTTCCGGCTCGTGCGCCCGGATATGCTCGAGCTGATAGCCGAGCGCCTGCCCGACACGCACCCCCTCGCCTGCGAGACGGATGCTGAGCCGGCGGATCTTCTCGTCGCGGTTCATCTCGTTGCCCGACATCCCGGTAGCGGCCGCCACCCCGTTGGCCATGCCGTTGACGCAGAGCTTCGACCAGCGCTCGCCCCACAGATTTGTCGTCGCCTTGACGCTGTCGACGGTGCGGATCATCTCCGCCAACTCCTCGAGCCGCTTGGTGATGCGGCCATGAACCTCGCCGACGCGGTAGACCTCATAGGGCGAAGCGCCGCGCGCCGCGGTACGGCGCACCCGACCCGGCGCATAGAGCTCGGCACCGAGCAGTGCGGGGATGGCGCCCACGGTCTTGTCCCAGCCGACGATCCCGGCGATGCGCTCCTCGTTCATGCAGTTCTGCAACGACACGACATACCCGTCGGGCGCCAGGTATTGCGCGATGAACCTGGTCGCCCACTCGGTGTCGTAGGATTTGACCGCGATCATGGCGATATCGATCGGCTTCTCCTTAGCGAGCTGCTGGGCCTCGGTCAGATGCATAGTCTTGGGTCGAGCGCAGACGAACTCCTCCTCGGTCATGCCCTCGAGCGCCAGCCCGTCCTTGCGGATCGTCTCGACATGCTCGGGCCAAGGGTCGATCAAGGTGACGTCGAACCCGTTATGGGCGAGCTGGCCGCCGGTGTAGCCGCCGATAGCGCCGGCGCCGATTACGGCGATGCGTTTGTCCACGATCTCCTCCCTTTGAGCTGCCACGTCCCATGATAAGCTCGGCGTACGAGAAACCATCCCGAAAACCTGCGAGGACGAGACACGATGAACTGGACCGAACGGCGCGAGCGCTTTCGTGCGATCCTTTCCGGCAACCGCTGCGTCCATCCGGGATCGGTGTACGA
>JAFAHQ010000394.1 GCA_019237135.1 Alphaproteobacteria bacterium | reverse complement strand
TATCGAGCAATCCTGTTGAGGGGACCAGATGTCGCCGAGACCGATCAATATTTGAAGCTGCTGCGAGATGGCGCCGTGTCAAAAACATGGATCATAGAAGATCTCCTGGCTTCCCAGGAGCTTCGCTCCCTGGAGCGCAGGGTGCGTATAATTTGTGAAGGTCAGGTGATTACCGAACCGGGCAGTTCGGGGGAAGAGGAGTGTCCGTGGGTAACATGGCCGTGGCAGTCCGTTTGATGGTTGATAGCTCGGGCTGCACTGCGGTCCTGGCACGCGATCGAAATGCTATTTCTCCGCGTCGAGCCGTCTCGCCTTGACTTCCGGCGTGCAGCATGGTCGCATCGCGCTCTCGGCCGGTACAGGAACAGCGAGCTTCGCGTGAGCGCGACCCGTCAGCAACGTCTGGAGCATTTTAACTCTCACGTCTATGGCGCCGTAGAAGGATGGCTCGGCGACCGCATGTGGCAAATCGTAAACGTGATCGGCACCATCCTCGACGCGAATGGTGTGCGCGGCAATATCGCAGAATTTGGCGTACATCACGGACTATTTTTATTTTTGTTGAATGTCCTGAGAAACGAGAACGAGGTATGTTTTGCAATTGACGTGTTTGATGAACAACGTCTCAATCTGGACTGTTCTGGACGCGGGTCGTTAGCGGTGTTTCTTTCTCATCTCGAAACTCTGATGGCTTCTGAACGGCGCTTCTTCAGGATCGTTCAGCGTGACACGATGAGCTTCTCAACCGTGGAGATAACCGACCTGTTTGGAAAAAATGGTGTGAAGTTCTTCTCGATCGACGCCGGCCACACCGTTCAACATGCGTGCAATGATTTGGCCCTGGTTCAAGAAGTTCTGGTGCCTGGGGGGATTGTGGCTCTTGACGATTACATGTCGGAACACTGGCCCGGAGTAACCGAGGGATTTTATCGATTTATTAATTATCAAAATAGACGATTAAAACCATTTTTATACTTTCAGAACAAGTTATTTCTGACCACCGTTTCAGAACACCGCTTGTGTTTGCAGCAATTTCGAACGGCGATCGAGGCGATCTGCGGCGACGAGGTTCGCAGTGGTCGCTGGAAGGGGGTCGAGATTGCGGGGTCCAATTGCCTGTCATTCGCGTGAATTAGCTGGCGTTCGCAGCCCATGGGCAGCGACAGTAGATGTCGAGATTAGCGGTTCTACTCAGGGTTTGCCTGCCGGAAACGGGGGACGAGCGCCTCTGTAAGCGACTAGGAGACAGCGACGCGGTCCTATTATCATGGCAGGATATTTGTGCCAAATTCTGCGACGGTGCCGCCAATCTCACCGAGGTTCTTGAACACGACGCTGAACGTCACGGAGACCCCGGGAGTGACGTCGCCGTTGCGAACCCCTGATTGTGTCACCGACCCGATAAAGGCCATGCACTCGTCTTGGTAAATCGCCGACAAGGAGGCATAAAGGCTGGCGTTAGCGGCTGACGGGGTGGCCAAGCCGTTGACCAAAGTGGTACTGTTGGTCAAATTAACCGTTTGACTACCTTGCACAGACCAGTAGTGAGTCAGCTTCGCTGTAGCGGTAAAGACTAACTGTTCGCGCTTGCCGTAGAGGACATTTTGACCCGTGGCGGGATTGGTCACGACCTGACTCTGGAGTTGTGCAGGAAGGTAGATGTACGAGCCGGAGACACGCAGGCTTTGCGGTCCGGCGCTCACTCCGACCTGCTGCACACGATCGGCAAACGGGCTCGTGTCGAAACGAAAGCGATAAATCAAATCGAGATATGAATTGGGCGACAGCACCACTCGCCCGACGACATCCGAGAGCCTGTTTTCGGCGCCCGAGCCTAATGGCAAGAACGTATTGGGCTGGGCGCGGTAACTCTGGCCGATCAGCAGCCGATAGCTGCCGCCGTCCTTGTCATAGAGCCCAAGCTTAGTCCCGTAATCGACCCGCTGGCCGGTGTCGAGGATATCATAGCCCGCCAGACGATCGCGGCGGAACAAGTCGGAGTCGGTGAAATTGAAGGAAAGGCTGTCTTCGTCCGGGATGTTTCGCCGGTTGCCACTCGATGGCCCGGCGAAGCCGCCGGCGATCGGCTCGATCAGTTCGGTTATTTCCTCGCCGCGATGGATCAGCGGGTAGCTCCAGACTAGGCCGACTTGCGGAAAGGCGCGGCCCGTGACGAAGTTGGTCGGGATCGGCGCCACCGCGGGCTGCCCTTTGGTTGGGAAGAAAGCCGACGGCAGCTCGGGGTTCGAGACGGCGCTCAGATTGTTGATCGAGTAGCCGTCGCCGCGCAGACCCGCGGAGAAATCGTACTGCCCGCCGATCGCGTCACGAAACGTTCGGTTCCATTCCGAGCCGAGCGACAGCCGTCGGGTCTGGGTACCTACCTCGCGGAGGATGTCGAGGACATTGGCGTTGAGGTTCCACCGCCCTCCGAGCGCGTCCGGCTGACTTTGCCAGTTGCGGTTGGCTACCGGCAGGACGATCGGCTGGGTCGAATCTCCGATGCCGGGAAGCAGCGGCTGGAACGCGTAGGTGTTGATGTCGGTCGAGGCGCGCTCCTCGAAGCCCTCGAGATATCCACGGCTGGTCATCGCATTCAGCAGCGGGTTGCCAAAGCCAAAGCGGGTCAAGAAGGTCTGATCTGAAACACGTTGCACATCGAGGCCGGTCCGATAGGTCTCATCGAGGTCGAACACGCTGTGCTCGTTGATTTGTCCACGCCATTGCTCTCCCTGGTTCGATGAGCTACTGCCGAAGCCGACATTGCTGTGATTGCCGCTGGCGATGGCGTCGAGGCTCCCGTTGCCGAAGCGCTCGCGGTAGTCGGCGGTGAGCAGCGCGCCCGCCTGGGTCATAAAACGCGGCGTGAGCGTCAGATCCTTATCTGGCCCGAGGACCCAGTAATAGGGGATCGTCACATTGGCGCCGAGCGTATTGGAGCCGCCGATCGACGGGACAAGAAAGCCGCTTGCGCGCTTCACCGAGGGATCGGGCGCGGACATATAGGGCGAATAGAAGACAGGCCAGCCGTCAATTTCCATTGTGGCATCGCGAAACTCGATCAACTGCAGCTCTTTGTCGTGGTCGATCTCGCGCGCCTTGAGCTGCCAGGCCGGCGGTGCGCTCGGGTCATTTTTGCAAAGGTCGCAAGGGGAGTAGACACCCCGCCGCAGCTCGGTTCGATTGCCGTTTGTGCGGCGCGCGGTGTTGGCTGCGAGCCGCGAACGATCGGCGAGGAGCATCCGAACGTTCTTGGCAAAGCCTTCGCTCATTGAATCCCGCAGCTCCATGAAATCAGCAAAGACGATCTCACCGGTCGGCTGCGAAAAGCTGACATTCCCGGAGGCCGTGACAGTGTCGGTGCGCTGGTTGTAGGAGACCACGTCGGCGAGCAGGACACGCCCGTTCTGTGAGATTTCTACGTGTCCCCGCGCAACGGTCAGCGCGAGCTGTTCGTCGTATTCGACCTCATCAGCGCGAAAGACGATCGGAGCGTTCTGGTCCTGCTGTGAACCGCCGCCTAAGCTGAACTGTGCGCCAGCAGGAGTTGGTGTACCGACAAAGAGTGTCGCCAACAACGTTCCGACGATCGCACTGCATAGCCGCCACCAAGCAAAGCCGGGGCGATCCGCCATCAACCGTCTTCCAGATGAAGCAGCATCGAGGCACCAAAGATCAGGCTCACCCCGGTTGGGGTCCAGGCGGCTAGTGTCACTGGCACCTTGGCGGAAAGCCCGAACGCGAAGACGACGTCCGATAAAAAGTAAAGCAGAAATCCGCTGACTACACCGCCCACGATCATCAACGTTGCGCCACCGCGCCGTTGCAGGCGCAAACTGAAAGTTGCAGCGACTAGGACCATCGCGCACAGCAGAAATGGGCGGGCCAGCAGAACATTGAGGTGCAGCCGATGGCGCTGCGCCGGAAACCCAGATTGCTCGAGCAAAGTTATGAAGCCCGGCAAATCCCAGAAAGACATCGTATCCGGAGAGGCAAAGCTTTCCTCGATTTTTCGCGGCGTCAACGTCGTCGGCAACCGTAACTCGGTGAAGGGTTCGGCCGGCTCGTTCTGTAGCCAGCGCGTGCCGTTTTCGATCACCCAATCGTTTGTTGTGAGCTTTGCCGTTTGTGCGTCGATGCGCGAGGTGAAACGCATCTGATCATTGAAGAAAAACAGGGTCACCGCATCGAGGATCAAATTCCCGGGAGCGAGCTTTTCAGCGTGAATGATAACCTGGTTGCCAGCCTGGTCGCTTTGCCGGAGCCATAGCCCCGCGTCGGAGAGCGACAATTGATCGGAACTTTGGCGCAGGATGCGACTTTCAAGCTTCTCATATGCCGCTTCCATCAGCGAGGCCGCCGGGTTGAACACCGTCACCGCGAAGATCCCGACGAGCAAAGCCACGAGCACAGCGGGCGTCAGGAACTGCCACACCGAAACCCCAGCCGCTCGGGCGATGACCAGTTCGTGGTTGCGGGTCAATCGCCAAAATGCAAGCATCGTTCCGAACAGGATCGCGAAGGGCAGCACCTCTTGCGCAGTATGCGGCAGCTTCAACGCCGCCATTTCCAATAGCACCCATAGAGTGGCTTGTGTTCTTGTCGCGCTGCGGCGGATCAGCTCGATGTAGTCGAGCAGAAAGGTGACGATCACCATCGCCATGAAGACGCCGCAAAACCACGCGAAAAATTGACGGGCGATGTAGGAGGACAGGGTCTTCGCGATTTGCATCGACCGCAGCCTGCCCATAGTTACGGGGTGCTAACGGCGGCCACCCTTGGCCGCCGGAAGCCGAGCCTTATATTCCCGCGCAAAAGGATTCCAAACCCCAGAATGAACGGCAAAAGGTCGGTCACGTACATCAGCGGGATCGCAGCCGCAGAGCGCGCAGCCAAATCATTCACGCCGATATCGAGCAGCTCGAATAAGAACGCGATGACAATCGCCGCTAGAATACGTTTGAATTGTCCACGGCGGTTGAACTCCCCGGGCAACAGACAGGCCAGCGGTATCAAAGAGAAGCTCAGGGCGGAGAGCGGGATCAGAATGCGGCGATGCGCCTCGATGGTGAAGCCGAGGCGCATCGCGGGGTCGGCATCCGCGGGCGGAAAGAACAGCTCGTCGAGGAAGCGCTCCTCAGCCTCGCGAAAGCGAACGAGCGGGGCGTCATGCAAGCTATCGAGATCGAGCGTGTAACGGTCGAAGGTTAGGAGCGAAAGCTTGCGGGTCTCGGGATCGAATTGCTGGCGGTTGCCGTTGACCATGACGATCCGGGAGCCTCCCGGCGTATCGGCGAAAACCCCACGTTCCGCAAGGATCGTGACCGGCCGATGCGGCTCGCGATTGTCATTGATCATCAGTCCGACGACCTCACCCCGCTCGTCACGGCTGCGGATATAGATTGTTAGTTTGTCCGAGATCGTCGTGAAGGTGCCCTCCTGGAGCAAGCTCGAGACAAAGCGGTTGCGGATTTCGAAATGCAGGTCTTTGAACGCGCGGTTTGATGCCGGGAGAAAATAGACGGACAGGCTCATTAGAATGACAAAGGCAATC
Source organism: Alphaproteobacteria bacterium (assembly GCA_019237135.1). Classification (GTDB taxonomy): domain Bacteria; phylum Pseudomonadota; class Alphaproteobacteria; order ATCC43930; family CGMCC-115725; genus AP-15. Next base: position 1,940 of record JAFAHQ010000394.1, on the reverse strand, counting down.
CCTGCCAGAATCAATACCGGCTTGGCGAGCGCAAGATGGCTCATTCCGACCGATCGCATAACGACGAGCTCGCTTTCGGCGGTCAGCCGATTGAAGGTAAACAACACGGCGATAAAGACGCCGATCGGCAACACGATGTCGAGGAAGCGAGGCAGGATCAGCAATGCAAGGTAGAGAAATATCTCGATCGACAGGCCACGGTTGACAATCAAATCGATCAACCGGAGAGATTGGGCGAGCCAGATCGCGGCGCTGAGTGCTGCAGTCACGAAGATCATGACACCAAAGCATTGGCGCAGAATGTAGCGGTCGAGGCTAGCCATCGGCCGCGGATCATAGGGAACCCGCTTCGACCGGGCCAGAGTACATTTCCCGAACTAAGGGTTGCGGATCTCTGGCGTTGACTTGCTGCATTGTTGGATCTATCGCCAAACCTTGGCTCGATTGCCGAGCGTGCTCCGGCCGCACCCGTCAAGATTTCTCGAGGTCGCGCGATGAAAATCAGTTTTGCTGAGCTTGGCCAACCCCGGTCCGGTGCCGTGATCGTAGGGGTGTGGGAGGAGGCGGTGCTGACGCCTGCCGCAAGACGCCTCGACGAGACGGCGGGTGGTGCGATCATGCGCGCTCTTTCTGCAGCCCCCCGGTTCAAGGGCAAGAAAGATGAGCTACTGCCGATCGTCGGCCCCGCCAATCTGCCGGTGAGCCGCATTGTCCTCGCCGGACTCGGCAAATCGGATCTGGCCGATGCCCGTCTGTTCCAACAACTCGGTGGCAACGTCGTCGCGCATCTAAACAGTGCCGGGGAGAGGGAAGCGACCCTCGCGATTGATGTCGGCGACCGCGTGCCGATCGATCAAACCGAGGTCGCAGCCCAGCTCGCCTTCGGCGCTCGGCTCAGGGCTTATCGTTTCGACAAGTACAAGACAAAACAGAAGCCAGAGCAGAAAGCGTCGCTCGATCACCTGATCGTGGCGACCACCGCCCCGGACGCGGCGAAACTCGCCTACGAGCCGCTCGACAAGACGGCAAGTGCCGTTTTCTTCACCCGCGATCTGGTCTCCGAACCGCCCAACGTAATCTACCCGGAGACCCTTGCGGCGCAGGCCGGGACGCTCGCCGATCTCGGGGTGGCCGTCGAGATCCTCGACGAGAAGAAGATGCAGAAACTCGGCATGAATGCGCTGCTCGGGGTGGCGCAGGGCAGCGCCCGACCGCCGCGCGTCGTGGTGATGGAATGGCACGGCAGCACGGGCGATGGCGGTAATAATCGCAGTCCGCCTCTCGCGTTTATCGGGAAAGGTGTCACTTTCGATACGGGCGGCATTTCGATCAAGCCCGCCGCGGGCATGGGGGACATGAAATGGGACATGGCGGGCTCTGCGGTGGTCATCGGCCTGATGCAGCTGCTCGCAGCCCGCAAAGCCAAGGTCAACGCAGTCGGGGTGGTTGGCCTCGTCGAAAACATGCCGTCCGGCACGGCGCAACGCCCAGGCGACATCGTCATCTCGATGTCGGGCCAGACGATCGAGATCTTGAACACGGACGCCGAAGGCCGGCTCGTGCTGGCGGATGCGCTGTGGTATTGCCAAGATCGCTATAAGCCCCGGCTGATGATCGATTTGGCGACCTTGACCGGCGCAGTTGTCGTCGCCTTGGGCCATCACCGTGCCGGTCTATTCTCGAATAATGACGAGCTTGCGGACCGACTGATCGTAGCGGGCAGAGCGGTCGGCGAAGAAGTCTGGCGGTTGCCGCTCGACGAGAGCTACGACCGAGAGATCGACAGCGACGCTGCCGATGTGAAAAATATCGGCAGCGGTCGAGCCGGCGGAAGCATTCTCGGCGCCCAATTTCTCCAGCGCTTTGTCAACGATGTCCCGTGGGCGCACCTCGATATTGCAGGGATGGCATGGTCGACCAAGGATGCCCCGACCGTGCCA
>JAFAHQ010000310.1 GCA_019237135.1 Alphaproteobacteria bacterium | reverse complement strand
GCCGAGGAGCGCGTCGATCGAGCGCAAGCCGTTATGCCCGGCAGTGCCGCCGCCGCATTTCACCCGAAGCTTGCCCGGCCGCAAATCGATCTCGTCATGGATCACGACGATCTCAGACAGCGAAATCTTGAAGAACCGCGCCGTCTCGGCGACTGACTCCCCCGAGTCGTTCATGAAAGTCCGCGGCTTCAGCAGCAGCCGTCGCGCGCCGCCGATCACGCCCTCCGCAAGCTCGCCCTTGAACCGGCTGCGAAAGCTCGAGACGCCATGCCGTTGGGCGATCAAGTCGACCGCCATGAAGCCGACATTGTGTCGGTTGCGGGCATAGCGAGCGCCCGGATTGCCGAGGCCGACGACGAGACGCATCACTGCCTGATCGAGGAGAAAGCCGCCCAGCCCGGCCGGAGGGCTCAGGTTGCGGTTGCGGCAGGCTGTTCGGGCGCAGGAGGAGGCGCGGTTGCCGCGGTAGCCGCTTCCTCGCGCACGGCCGAGGACGCGGCAATGCTGGCGATCGTAAAATCGCGATCGGTGATCGCCAGCCGCGAGCCCCGGGGCAATGTCACCGCGCTGATATGGACGCTGTCGCCGATGTCGAGGCCGTCGAGGTCAGCTACCAGCTGCTCGGGGATGTCGTCCACCTGACAGATCAGCGCGACCCCATGACGGACGATGTTGAGGATGCCGCCGCGGCGCAGGCCGATCGACATCTCGTGGTTGATGAAAGCGACAGGCACGGTGACGGTAACCTGGGTGTCGACACCGACCCTCATAAAATCGACATGCAGGGGCTGATCGGTCGCCGGATGGTATTGCACGTCGCGCGGCAGAGCGCGATGGACGACATCACCCACTCTGAGCTCGACGACCATCGCGAGAAAACCGCGTTGGGCGACAGCGCGGGACAATTCGCGCGATTCCAGGCTGATCAGCAACGGATCCCCCTCGCCGCCATAGATGATCCCAGGGACACGCCCCTGGCGCCGAGTCTCCCGGGCAGCCCCCTTTCCGGCCTGCGCGCGCCGCTCGGCGCTGAGAGTCACGATCTCAGGCATCGACTTTCGCTCCTAACCGCAATGCTCAGTTGAACAGGCTGGAGACCGAGCGCTCCTCGCTAATCCGGCGGATTGCCTCGCCCATCAACGGCGCGATCGTCAGCTGGCGGATATTACGGGCGCCGCGCACCGCGTCGGTCGCAACGATGCTATCGGTGACGACCAGCGTCTCGATTGGTGAGGCGGCGACTCGTGGCACCGCGGGCCCCGAGAACACCCCATGGGTCACATAGGCATAGACGGCGGAAGCTCCAGCTTCGGTCAACGCCACCCCGGCGTTGCACAGAGTTCCCGCAGTGTCGACGATATCGTCGATCAGGATGCAGCGGCGTCCGGCAACGTCGCCAATGATGTTCATGACCTCGGAGACCCCCGCCCGCTCGCGGCGCTTGTCAATGATGGCGAGGTCGGTGCCGAGCCGCTCCGCAATGTCGCGGGCGCGCACGACACCGCCGACATCGGGCGAGACGATGATCAGGTCCTGGGTCGAATGATGGTCCCGGATATCCTTCACGAAAACCGGCGCGGCGAACAAATTGTCGGTCGGGATGTCAAAGAAGCCTTGGGTCTGCATCGAGTGGAGGTCGATGGTCAGCACGCGGTCGGCGCCGGCAGCGGTGATCATGTTGGCAACGAGCTTGGCCGAGATCGGGGTGCGCGGGGCGGACTTCCGGTCCTGCCGGGCGTAGCCGAAATAGGGGATCACCGCCGTCACCCGGCGAGCCGAACTGCGCTTCAACGCGTCGAGGCTGACGAGCAGTTCCATCAGATGGTCGTTTGCCGGATAGGAAGTCGACTGGACCACGAAGACGTCCTCGCCGCGCACATTTTCGTGAATCTCGACAAACACCTCCATGTCAGAAAACCGGCGCACGCTCGCCTTGGTGAGCGAGAGATCGAGATAGTTCGACATAGCCTCGGCAAGCGGCCGATTGCTGTTGCAGGCGAGGATCTTCATTAGCTGCCGACAGGTATAGCGTCGGGCGGCACCCAACGGCTTCACACATCTGCAATGTAACCACGCGCCCTCTGGTTGGCAATCTCTTGGCTCAGGACTTGCCGGTCGATGGCGGCGTGCCTCGCGCGACGAGCTGCATGATGCCGTCTTGCGCCGAGACGGCCACCATGTAGGCAACGTCGCCCCATGCGCCGTCGAGGAGCCCGGCCGGGACGTCGTTTTCCTGTCCGACCGTGCCGATCTCGCTGCCGTCCTTGCGACGCAC
>JAFAHQ010000293.1 GCA_019237135.1 Alphaproteobacteria bacterium | reverse complement strand
TATGTTTCACTCGAGTTTGACGACGCTGCGCCGACATCCTGGCGCAGTGAGAACAGCACGAGTGTTGCAATCGACGCCGCTAGAAGACCAGAGCGCTTCATTCATTTATCCTACGCAACTAGATCGGCTCACCACCGATATTCCTCGCCGCGATGATATCCGTCACCGTAGCCAATGATCAAGCCGGCCCCGGCTCGGTGATCGTCAAAGCGACCGACGTCAGCTCGCCGCAACCTGCTCTGAGGCCGCTTCGATCAACGAATGGCCGGTCATAGCGGATGGCTTTGGCAGGCCGAGGATGTCGAGCAAGGTCGGGGCGACGTCAGAGAGGCGGCCATCGCCGAGACGCCGGACCGCGGCTGGCGGGTTCACCACAATGAACGGCACGGGGTTCAGCGTATGCGCGGTATGCGGCTCGCCCGTTTCGGCGTCACGCATCATTTCGGCGTTGCCGTGATCGGCGGTGATGACGAGCGTGCCGGCGGCGCGCTCAACCGCCTCCGACAGTCGGCCAAGGCAGGTGTCGACGATCTCGACCGCCTTGACCGCAGCGTCGAGGTGGCCCGTATGCCCGACCATGTCGGTATTGGCGTAGTTGAGCACGATGACGTCGAAACGGTGGGTTGCGATCGCCTCGACCACTTTGTCGGTTACCTCGGGTGCGGACATTTCAGGCTGCTGATCGTAAGTCGCGACCTTTGGTGACGGCACGAGAATCCGCACCTCACCGGGAAAGACCGTTTCGCGGCCGCCGTTGAAGAAAAATGTGACATGCGCGTATTTTTCGGTCTCGGCGATGCGCAGCTGGGTCAACCCGGCCCTGGAGATCACCTCGCCGAAAGTATCCGCGAGGTCCTCCGGCGGAAACAGCGTGCGCAAGAAGCGGTTCAGCTCGGTCGAGTACTCGACAAGCCCGAGCGCTGTGGCAAACGCGACACGCTTTGCCCGCGTGAAGTCGGCGAAATCCGGGTCGAGCAGGGCTGTAGCGAGCTCGCGTACCCGGTCGGCGCGAAAATTTGCAATCAGCACGCCATCGCCGTCTTCCATCCCTCGGTAGTCGGCAATGGCGATCGGCCGCACGAACTCGTCGGTTTCGCCGCGCCGGTAGGCGGCCTCTATGGCCTGCACCGGGTCCTCGGCGCTGTCGCCTGCCGCCTCCACGATCACTCGATAAGCCTGCTCGACACGATCCCAGCGCTTATCGCGGTCCATCGCAAAGTAGCGACCGCACAAGGTCGCGATCCGAAAACGTTCGAGGCCGGTGATGTCGCGCTGGAATTTTTTCAGATAGGACGCCGCAGCCTTGGGTGGCGTGTCCCGTCCATCGAGAAAGGCATGGACGGCAACGGGTATCCCCGCCTCCACGAGGATTCGGGCGAGTGCTGCGATCTGGTGCTGGTGCGAGTGTACGCCGCCGGGCGACAGTAACCCCAGCAAGTAAGCCGTTCCGCGACTTTCTTTCAGTTTGCCGATGAAGTCCTGCAGTGCTGGGATATCGGCGAGGTGGTCGGTAGCGATCGCGGCGTTGATGCGTGGCAGGTCCTGGAGGACAAGCCGTCCAGCGCCAAGATTGGTGTGGCCGACCTCAGAATTGCCCATCTGGCCATCGGGAAGCCCGACGTAGTGCTCACTCGCCTGCAGATGGGCGTGCGGCCAGCGCGCCAATAGCTGATGCCAGACCGGCGTTCGCGCTACCGCGATCGCGTTGTCGTCAGTCTTCTGCCCCTCGCCCCAGCCGTCGAGGATGCACAGCACGAGCGGACCGCGTCGCGATCTGGAGATCATCGGGCAACCTCTAAAGTGCAGCTGTTCTATATACGCGAAACCTCACCCGTCGAGGTAGCGTTCCCACTCCGGATCGTTGCACCAGCGGGTGGCGCTCGAGCTGGAATCCGGACTAATGTGCGACCAGTGGATCGTTTTCGGCTGGCGAAGATGCAGCGCTCTGCCCTTTCGAGGAGTGCAACCTGTCATGGTTCGAGCACCCGGTGACCGCCGGGCACGCGCAAATGCTGGCCGCCAACGCCATCTCCAATGCCCTGGGTTTGCTATTCCCGTAAGCCAGGATTTCGTCCCGGCGCCACGGTAAGACCATGAAGGCGTTGTTCCTCGGCGGGGTGGCGGCCGGTACCGCCGCAGGCATCAGGGCCCGGCTACCCGCTGGTCTTGAAGTCGTGATCCTTGACGACCCGATCGACCACGCGCGGTTGCGGCAAGGCGCGGACGATGCCGAAATCTTGGTCAGCAATCACTGGCGCGCCGACTATCCGCCAGCACCAAGGGTGCGGCTGGTGCAGTCGGTCGCAACCGGCGTAGAGTTGATCGAGCTCGCAGCGTTGCCCGCCGGGGTCGTCGTATGCAACGCGTTCGGCCACGAGAGCGCGATCGCCGAATACGTTGTCATGGTTATGCTCGCATGGCGGCACCGGCTGTTCGAGATTTCGCGCACGTTTCGAGAGTATGCCTCCTGGCGCACGAGCTGGGTGCAGGGCGGCGCTCCGCACGGAGAGGTGCGGGGCAGCACGCTCGGTATCGTCGGCTATGGCCGGGTCGGGCGCGAGGTGGCGCGGCGCGCAGCGCCGTTCGGCTGCCGTATCCTCGCGGCCAATCGCACGCCAAGAGAGCCGGAGCCGGGAGTCGCGCACGTCCTCCCGCTCGCCGAGATCGACCATATGCTGCCCGAATGCGACACTGTGGCGCTATGCACGGCGCTCGGCCCCGAGACCACCGGGCTGATCGATGCACGCCGGCTATCGCTAATGAGGCCAAGCGCGTTTCTGATCAACATCGCCCGCGGCCAGGTAGTCGATGAAGACGCGATCTATTCGGCATTGCGCGACCGGACGATCGGCGGCGCGGCGCTTGATGTCTGGTGGCAATATCCGAACGCGGCCGAGCCCGAGCGCCGCGGCTCGCGGCATCCATTTCATGAATTACCGAATGTAATCGCCACACCGCACAATTCAGGGTGGACCGACGGCATGATTGCGCGCCGCTGGAATGAGATCGCCGATAATATCAATCGGTTCGTGCACGGCGAGCCTTTGATCAATTTAGTTACCACGACTTGAGATGACCTGGTTGAGGACGTCGTATTCATCTCAGCGACCCGAGCGCTGGCGCTATCACATCGGGGAGATCTCGCCGGTCGAGGTCATGGGCGCGACGTTCCGCCGCCTAGGACACACTACGAGGGCGCACTCAACGCCTTTGTCCTCTATGACCCCGGGAATCGGCAATGGGACAAGGATTCACCGGTCACCGGGCCGCCGCGCGGGTCGGCTGGCCGAGTCCCGAGCTGGCCAGCCGGCTGGACGAGATCGCTTCTTCGGCTGATGCCGGCGTCGATCGCAAGCGGTGGCCGCCGCGTCAGTCAGTCGCCCGCGGAAAACGATTGAATCGCTGCGCAGCGGCAGCATATTCGGCTGCGACTAACGTGAAAGGAGAGCGCTGTGGCGAACAAGGAGCAGAAGCGGTCGAGCCGCGAGGTCAAGAAACCGAAGCAGAATAAGAAGGGAGCCGCCAAACGAGCCGCCAGCAAGCCGCAGACGACAAAAACTTGAGAATTTTGCTCATCCGCCGGCCCGGCGGATGAAATCTCGATCGGCGCTGGGGCTGATCGCGGCGGCTACCCTGTCGGCGAAGGTGTGGGCAGCTGATTGGCCCGGGCCATGGACGGAACTGGCATCCGACGGCACACTTTCCGTCCGCATCGCTGTGGCCGCCGGCACAGCTTGTCCAAAAGCGACGGCGGATGGGATCGACCTCCCGGTGGTGCCGCGCGCCAGCGCTGACGACGGTTTCCCAGTCGTACTTTGCGAGGCGCGAGCGCCGGCCGCGACGCGCCAACTCACCGTCGGGGGCTCCGCGGCTCCGAGCCTGCCGCCAGTGGTACGGCGGATTGTGGTCATCGGCGACACCGGCTGTCGGCTCGAAGGACGCGCAGTCCAGGAGTGCTCCGACCCGGAGGCTTGGCCATTTGCCGAAATCGCCCGGCGTGCGGCCAACCAAAAGCCCGATCTGGTCATCCATGTGGGAGACTACTATTACCGTGAGACCGCATGTCCGGCCGATCGAAAGGGATGCGCCGGTAGCCCCCATGGCGATAATTGGGAGACTTGGCAGGCGGATTTCTTCGAGCCAGCGGCGCCGCTATTGGCCGCGGCACCCTGGGTCATGGTCCGCGGCAATCACGAGCTGTGCCGCCGCGGCGGCCGTGGCTGGTTTCACCTGCTCGACCCGCATCCTGCTCCGCTCGAATGCAGGGACCGGAGCGACCCGTTCCGGCTTCATATCGGCGGGGTCGACCTCTTGTGGTTCGACGGAGCCGATGCCGACGATTTCTCGGCACCGGCAGCAAAAGTTGCACTCTACGCCGCGCAGCTCGCGGGCCTATTGGCAGCGGCACCGCCACACGCATGGCTCCTGATTCATCGGCCAATTTGGGCTCTGGCGCAAGGCGACCTTGCCGGCGCCAACGTTAACGCCACCGAGCAGGCTGCGATCAGCGGGCAGGTTCCGCCCGGTCTCGACCTGGTTGTGTCGGGCCATCTCCACGATTTCGCCAGCTATAAATTCGGGCCCGATCGTCCGGCGCAGTTGCTTGTCGGGGACAGCGGCGACACCATGTTGGAGCTCGGCAAGGCACCCCTTATCGGAGCAACGATCGATGGGATGCAGGTGCGCGATGCCTTTGCGCTGAAGCGCTTCGGGTATTTCGTCCTGCAGGCGGCCGCTGACGGGTGGGACGGCAGCCTCTATGGCAGCGATGATGCCGTTCTCGCTGATTGCCAGCTGCGCGGTCGCAGTCTCGAATGCGGCCCGGGGCAGGCGCAATGATCGTGGCCCGCGAGCATTGCTAATCGGTCTCGGCGGGACGGGGCTTTACCCGGCGGGGGCGCGCGCCGCTGCGCTCGCGGATGGTCTGGAAGGTGACGTAAAGCATCGGGATTACGAAGAGCCCGATCGCACTCGCGGCGATCATGCCGGCGAAGACCGGCGTGCCGACCGCGTGGCGGCTGAGCTCGGCCGCGCCTTGCGCGGTGACCAGCGGGTAGACACCAAGAATGAACGCGAAAGAGGTCATCATCACTGCACGGAAGCGCATCCTTGCGCCGAGCACCGCGGCCTCGCGGATATCCATGCCCTCCTCGCGCCGGTCCTTGGCGAATTCGACGATCAGGATGCCGTTCTTCGCGGCCATCGCGATCAGCACGACGAGCCCGATTTGGGCATAAAGGTCGACGGCTAAGTGAAAAACCAATATTCCGAGAAACGCTCCCAACACCCCGACCGGCACCGACAGCAATACCGGGACCGGAATCATCCAACTTTCATAGAGGCCGACGAGGAAGAGAAACGCGAACAATACGGCGAGGCCGAGGATGGCTCCGGTCTGCCCGGAGGCCGCCACCTCTTGGTAGGCGGTGCCGGTCCATTCATAGCTGTAGCCGGGAGGTAAGGTCTTGGCCGAGACCTCTGCCATCGCCGCCAGCGCGGCCCCGGAGGACGTGCCGGGAGACGGGCTGCCTTGAATCGGGATTGCGCGATAGTTGTTGTAGCGGGTGATGACCTGCGGTCCCAGGACGACGCGGGCCTCGGCGAGCGACCGCAGCTGCACGTTCTCGCCAAACCTATTGCGAATTTGGATCTGCCACAGCGAGGAGACGTCTCTGCGGTCCGCCGCCTCGCCCTGGATATTGACCTGCCAGATCCGGCCGAACAGATTGAAATTGTTGATGAAGATGCCACCCAATGTCGCCTGCAACGCGCCGAACACATCATTCATACTGAGGCCTAGCGCCTGAGCCTTTTCGCGGTCGATGTCGAGCCAGATCGACGGGTTGCTCGCGGTGAAGGTGGAAAAGACACGGGTCAGCCGCGGGTCCTGGTTGGCGGCCGCGAGGAGACCCTGCATCACGCTGTTCATTGCGGAGGGGTCCTGCCCTTCCAGTCCTTCGAGCCGGTATTCGAACCCGCCCGTTGTCGACAAACCGATGATTGGCGGCAGGTTGAACGGGATGATCGTCGCCGTGCGCACTTGCCGTCCCTCTGCAAACATTCGCGCGATCAGCGTCTGCGCCGAGTTCGCCGCACCGACGCGGTCGGCGAACGGCTTCAATGTCGGCACTATAAAGGCGGTATTCGGCTCATTGACGCTGTCGATGATCGAAAACCCGACGATCGCGAAAATGTTCTGGATCTGAGGCATCTGCCTCAGCACCGCCTCGACCTGCTTGACCGCATCGCGGGTGCGGATGACCGATGCACCATCCGGCAACTGGACATTGATAAAAAAGGCACCCTGATCCTCTTCCGGCAGAAACCCTGTGGGCGTTCGCAGGGATAGAAAATAAATGCCCGCGGCACTCGCCAGGATTGCCACGACCCCGAATACGGAGACGCGCACCAGGCGGCGC
>JAFAHQ010000270.1 GCA_019237135.1 Alphaproteobacteria bacterium | reverse complement strand
ACCTATTGGGAGGAGGTCTTTGTCGGCGTAATCATCATCATCGCCGTGCTGGTCGATAAGTTGCGCACCCGACGCGTCTTCTGAGCGGCGCCAGCAAAGCGGAGGAGGAAAGCCATGAAGCGTGTCATTCTCGCGGCGCTCGCCGCGACGCTGCTGGCCGCCCCGGCCGGCGCAGCCGACAAGCTCAAATTCGCGGTCGTGCCGAAGGCGATGAACAACCCGTTCTTCGATATCGCGCGCGACGGCTGCATCAAACGCGCCAAGGAGCTCGGCAACGTCGAGTGCGTCTATCGCGGACCGATCGAACACGAGCCCGCAACTCAGGTGCAGATCATCCAGGATCTGATCACGCAGCGGGTCGACGGCTTGGCGATCTCGGTCTCCGATGTCGGTGCCGCGACCGGCGTCATCAAGGCGGCGCGCGACGCCGGCATCCCTGTCATCACCTTTGACGCGGACGCGCCGGGCTCGGCTCGCGAGGCCTATATCGGCACCAACAACAAGGACCTGGGCCGGGCCTTGGGCGAGATGCTGGTCAAGGCCCAGCCCCATGCTGGCACCTACGGGATGGTTTCGGGCGGCCCCGCCGCGGCCAATCTCAACGAGCGCCTCGAAGGGGTGCGCGAGGTGGTCGGGAAGGCCGGTTGGAAGGAGGTCTCCGGCTCGCCCACCTATTGCAACGACGATCCGGCCCTTGCCGTCCAACAGCTCAACGACCTGACGACGGCACATGCCGATCTCAACGCCGTCATCGCTGTCGGCGGCTGGCCGCTTTTTGTGCCGGAGGGCTACCGGGGTTTCTTCAACAACAATGCCGAGCGGTTCAGAAGCGGCAAGCTCGTGGCGGTCTCCGCCGACACCTTGCCCTCCGAGCTGCAGCTCCTCAAAGCAGGCTACGTCGCCGCACTCGTCGGGCAGCGCCCGCTCGAGATGGGCGAGAAGGCGATGGACACCTTGCTGGCACTCCACGACGGCAAGCGGGTGCAGGAGATCATCTACACCGGCGTCGATCGGGTGACCAAAGACAATGTCGTCGAATTCCTGAAATAAACAGACCGCCCGGCGCGGGGCCGGGCGGCTTTGGCTTTCGCGATTTGAGACGGCTCGTCATCGCCAATGGTGCTGGTAGTAGTGGTGGTAGTGAGGGCCGAACGTGCCGCCTATGAAAAAGCCACCAGGGTAGCCATAGGCCGGGTAGCCGTAATACCCGTATGGATAGTAGGGCGCCGGCGCATAATATCCCACACCAGGAAATGGAATACCGATGCCGACAAAGACTCTTGCTTCGGCGGGTGTCGATTGCAAGGTCACGGCGCCAAGGGTTAACACGGTAACCAAGACCACAGCGAGATTCTTGAGCCAGCGGTTCCTTGTGAGAACAGACACGGCTTACCTCCATATTTTCCGCGGCCGTTACGGTCGCTGATATTACTTATACGCTGGAACCCGTACTTTTATCCCCGGCACTCTTCCTTCACCGCGATCACGGCTATGCGAGCGCATGAGTCCGAGCATGCCCTTTTGTAGTTCGTGCGCGCCGGCACCGAAGGCATTCTGCAAGGCCATTCGACTAAGTATGGTAGATCCTGGCGCACATCGTTGCGCTCTGCCCCTGCACCCGCGTCGGCGGGAGGGTGACCGGCCGTGGCGTGACTATGGAGCCCAACAATGATCAAGTTTGGTGTCGGCCAGCCCGTGACGCGGCTCGAGGACGCGAGGCTGCTCAAGGGCAAAGGCCGCTACCAGGACGACACCAACCTGCCGGGCCAGCTCCACGCGGTGTTTCTGCGGTCGCCGCACGCGCATGCCAGGATCAGGGCGATCGACACCGCCGCTGCCTCCGACGCGCCAGGCGTGCACGCGGTGTATACGGGCACCGATTACGCGGCCGACGGGCTCGCCATGCCAAAGGCGGCGATGCCGCGCAAGAAGGCCGACGGTACGCCGATGTTCGCGCCGCAGCGGCCCGCACTGGTCGTCGACCGCGCCCGCTATGTCGGCGACCCGGTCGCGATGGTCATCGCCGAGACTCTGGCGCAGGCGAAGGACGCCGCGGAGCTGGTAGAGATCGACTACGAGCCGCTTCCTTCGGTCACGTCGACGGCCGATGCGGCAGTGCCGGACGCACCGCGGGTCTGGGACGAGAACCCCGACAACATCTCCCACACCTATGAGCGCGGCGACAAGGCCCAGACCGAGGCCGCCTTCGCGCGCGCCCGGCACGTCGTCCGGCGGCGTTATGTGATCAGCCGGGTACATGCCCAGTACATGGAGCCGCGCGGCGCCATCGGCACCTACGACGCCGGCGAGGACCGCTACACGCTGTACGCCGACGTCAACTATCCGCACCGAGTGCGCAACATGCTGGCGAACATGGTCTTCAAGGTGCCGGAGAGCAAAGTCCGGGTGGTCTGCCACGACGTCGGCGGCGGCTTTGGCGCCAAGGGCTGGCAATATGTCGAGCATCGCCTGACCCTGTGGGCGGCAAAAAAGCTCGGCCGTCCGGTCAAATGGGGCTGCGAGCGCTCCGAAGTCATCCTCGCCGACGAGCATGGGCGGGACAATATCGGCGAGATAGCGCTGGCGTTTGACGCGAACGCGAAAATCCTGGGGTTGCGCCTGCACATGATCGCGAATGTCGGCGCCTATATCGCGTCGGACCGCCAGCTGCTCACACCCTTCGGCATGATCGGCACGGTGGTCGGCGTCTATGACATTCCGGCCGCTTATGTCAGCATCGACGCGGTGCTGTCGAACACCAGCCCGACCGCACCCTATCGCGGCGCCGGCCGGCCCGAGGCCATCTATCTGATCGAGCGCGCGATCGAAGCCTCGGCCCGCGAGCTGAACCTCGACCCGATCGAGCTGCGGCGGCGAAACATCATTTCGCCGGCGGCGATGCCCTACCAGACCGCACTGGGCCCGGATTACGATTGCGGCGAGTTCGCCAAGAACATGGAGACGGCACTCGCCGCGGCCGATCATGCGGGTTTTGCCGTACGCCGCGAGGCATCGAAGAAACGAGGCATGTTGCGGGGCATCGGGCTCGCCAATGCGGTCGAGGCTGCTGCCGGCCCGGTCCCGGAGTACGCCGAAATTCGCTTTAATCCGGGTGGTACCGCGATGCTGCTGATGGGCACCAAGGCGCACGGGCAAGGGCACGAGACGGCGTTCAAGCAGATTCTCTGCGGGCGGCTCGGCCTCGACCCTGACGATGTCCAATACATCGACGGCGACACCGATCGCGTAGCCTTCGGAATGGGGTCGAACGGGTCGCGCTCGATGGTGGTCGGCGGCTCGGCGCTGACCCTTGCGGCCGGAAAAATCATCGATAAAGGCAAGCGTCTCGCGGGCCATCTGCTCGAAGCCGCCGATGCCGATATCGAATTCGTCGACGGCAAATTCACCGTCGTCGGCACCGACCGCAGCATTCCGTTGACACAGGTGGCGCGGGCGTCGTTCCAGCCAGCGCGGCTGCCCCAAGGGATGGAACCGGGGCTATACGAGCACGCGACCTATGCCCCCGAACGTGCCACCTTCCCCAATGGCTGCCATGTCTGCGAGGTCGAGGTCGATCCCGAGACCGGCGAGGTCAATCTTATAGGCTATAGCGTCGTCGATGATGTGGGCACGGTGATCAACCCGCTGACCCTCAAGGGCCAGGTGCACGGCGGGCTCGCCCAGGGCATCGGGCAGATCCTGATGGAGCAGGTCGCCTACGATCGCCAATCCGGCCAGCTGCTCTCGGCGAGCTTCATGGACTACGCGATGCCGCGCGCCGACGTGATGTGCGACATCGACATCCACGAAAACCCGGTGCCGACCAAGACCAATCCCCTGGGCGCCAAGGGCGCCGGCGAAGCGGGATGTGTGGGTTCATTGCCGGCAGCGATGCTCGCGATCATGAACGCGCTCGAGCCGCTCGGGGTCAAAGAGCTCGACATGCCCGCCACCAGCGAACGGGTGTGGCAAGCCATACATAGCACTCGCGCGCCAGCCTGATCGCCTCAGAGCATCTGGCCGCCGTCGACGGCGATGGCCTGGCCGGTGACCCAGCCGGCGAGCGGTGAGCACAGGAACAGCGCGACCTGCGCCACTTCCTCCGGCTTGCCCAGCCTGCCGAACGGGATGCTTCTGAGGATGCGGCCGTAGAGGTCGGGGTTGTTGAGCCGCGCCCGTTCCCAGGTGCCGCCGGGAAACTCGATCGAGCCGGGGGCAATGCAATTGACCCGGATGCCCTTGCGCGCCAGTGCGGCGGCCTCGGTCAGGGTGTAATTCACTACCGCCGCCTTGATCGCCGCGTAAGGCGGGGTGCGGGGTGTGGCGCGCAGCCCCGAAATCGACGAGATGTTGAGGATCGCGCCGGCGCCGGATTTTTCGAGGTAGGGCAATGCCGCGCGGATCGCCCGCACCGTCGCCATCAGGTCGACCGAAACGCTGACCGACCACCCGGCCTCGTCGTCGGTCCCGCCAAAGCCCGAGGCGTTGTTGACCAGGATGTCGATCCCGCCGAGTGCGGCCGCGGCGTCTTCGATATAGCGGGGGACCGCCGTCTCGTCGGCGAGATCGCAGACCGCGGAGTGAACCACACCGCCATGCCGGCCGATCTCCTCGCGGGTGGCAGCGAGCCGCTCCGCGCCACGGGCGCAAATCGACACCCCC
>JAFAHQ010000212.1 GCA_019237135.1 Alphaproteobacteria bacterium | reverse complement strand
ATCGTTCAAGCGCGCTTGAAGCGGGTCCTTGTCAGCTGTCTCGACCACGTCGTGCAGGGCCAGCGGCTGGCCGAGTTCGAGAATGAGGCGACGGTCCAGGCCGCGGCTCAGCAGCTGCAGCAGCTTCGTCTCGAGCTGACGCAGGCGCGAGCCGAGATCGACGTCACCGACCGCGAGGCCGAGGCGGCGCGCAAGCTGGTCGACGCGCAGACCGCGCTCCTCAATCAGCTGGTCGCCGTGATGAAAGCGCAGGACGAGCTGGTGAAGAAGCAAAATGTTGCCGCGCTGATCTGGGAGAAGGCCAAAGCCGACGTAGCCCGCGCCGACGCCGAGGCGCGCGCCGCCGAGTTCGTCTACGAGACAAAACGCGCCGACCAGAAAAAGGCGGAGCTGGCTGCCGAGGTTCTGCAGCAGCGGATCGACGACTTTATGAGCTCCCCCGAGCTCACTGGAGATTTCTACCTGACCGCCCCAAAGGACGGTGTCGTGACCGAGTGCTCGGCGCGCCCCGGCGAGGTGATTGCGGTCAAGACACCGATTTTCCAGATCTTCAATCCGGATGACTCCTATGCGGTCGTGTTTTTTGATCCCGCCGACATCGACAAGCTGGTTCCGGGGCAGGCTTTCACAGTCAAGATCGGCGGGATCGGTGAGTCTGTGACGGCTCGCGTTGCTGGTTTCTATCCCGAGCTATCAGCGCTCCCGAATTCGCTGACACGCTACTTCTGGCAGCAGGAGAAGTGGTCGCAATACGCCCCGGTGCGATTGGATTTCGACCGGCCGAGCATCGCGGACAAGAGCCGGATCCTTGCCTGGGCGCAGCTCTCGGCGTCGCGCTGGGAAGGCTGGGATTTGGCGGGCGCGCCGCTGTGGCGGTGGGTCGCTCTCCAGTTCGACGGTGTGCGGCGCTTCGCCGCCCTCGTCACCCAGCGGGAGGCGTTCGACTGATGACCAGCATCGTGCCATTGGCGAGCGGGCTTGCGCCAGCGGCCGACGAGCGGCGCTTGGGGCTGTTGCGACGGATCGCCGAAGCGGGGGGAAGAGTCGAGCCAAACCCGAACCCGCAATCGAGGTACGGATTCGATTACTTGGCGCTGAGCGAAGTCGCCGAGGACGATCTCGCATACCTCGCCGGGCGGGATTACCTCGAACGACACTTCTTCGACCGGGTGACTCTGTGCCCAAAATGCACCGGTCATCATCTGAATGTGCGCGAGATCTGCCCCGCTTGCCGGCGGTCGGACCTGACGACCGAGGTGCTGCTGCATCATTTCCGCTGTGGCTATGTCGGCAGGCAGTCCGAGTTCGCATCGGCCGAGGTCGGCGACGGGAGCAGAGTCTGTCCCAAATGCAATCACGCACTGCGCCATCTTGGGACCGAATACGATCGCATGGGGAGAACGCAGCTCTGTCGGGAATGCGGGCTCGTCTCCGAGACTCCTCCGGTCGAAGCGCTCTGCCTCGCCTGTGCCACGCGCACACCGGCCGAGAATCTCGTCGGGATCGATTTCTTCAGCTATGCCCTGACCTCGCTCGGCCACGCGGCAATCCGGCGGGGCGCGCTTTTAGAGAGCGAGGACGAGCTCCTTTTTGTCGCCAGCGCGCCCCTCTACCGGCCACGGGTCATGCGCGAGTTCGTCGATCAGGAGGTCAGGCGCCTCGGTCAATTTAAGAGCGGGTTTTCGGTGCTGTTGATCGAGCGCACCGTGTCGGGTGATGACGGCGAAAACAGCGACGCCTTCCAATGGCTGTGGCTTACCCGGCTGCGCCAATGCCTGCGGGCGGTGGATATGATCGGGCAATTGGCCGAAGGAATTTTTGCGGTGCTGTTGCCGCAGACCACGTTGCGCGGCGCCGAGGCGCTGCGCCGGCGTATTCTGGCGCAGCTCGGCCCCGAAGCACCGCTCACACTGAAGGCGATCGAGATTACCGAACCCAGAGACCTCGACCAGGTGCTCAGCCGGTTGGGTGGACTGTCCGCGCCGCAATGACCGGCTTTGTCCATTACTTTCTCAATGTCCTCGACCCTCTTTCGGTTTCCGGATTCTTCCGGACGCTGTCGGAGTTGATGACTTCCGCATCGATCGGCTGGTGGCTGATCTGCGTCCTGCCGTTTGCCCGCTGGTTCCTCCCCGACATCCTCTGCTGGCTGATCTATTTGGTTCGTCCTGCCGTGCTGCGTCC
>JAFAHQ010000290.1 GCA_019237135.1 Alphaproteobacteria bacterium | reverse complement strand
ATTCGGACTGTTCGGCGGGGCGCGCGCACGCGGCGGCCCGGCCGGCGACAGCTACGCCTATCACGACTTCATCAACTATGTGGTGGAGGCTGAGCGGCTCGGCTTCTCGAGCGTCTTTCTGGTCGAGCACCATTTCACCGGCTTTGGCCAGGTCTCGGCGTCGATGAGCTTGCTGAGCTACCTGGCGGCCCGCACCGAGCGCATTCGCCTCGGCACCGCTGTCGTCGTATTGCCCTGGCACAACCCAATCCTCGTCGCCGAGCAGGCCGCCACACTCGATCTCCTATCAAATGGCCGGTTGGATTTCGGTGTCGGCAAAGGTTACCGCAGCTACGAGTTTTCCGGGTTCTGCATCGCGCCCGGGGAGGCGACCGAGCGGTTCGACGAGGCGATGGAGGTCATCCGCAAGGCATGGACGACGCAGGGCCGTTTTTCCTATCAGGGCAAGCGCTGGCGGTTCGACAACGTCGTGGTCGAGCCAAGCCCGATCCAGCAACCTCATCCGCCCTTCTGGCTCGGCGCTGGCAGCACCGAATCGATCCGCCGCGCCGCGCGCGAGGGATACAATCTGCTGCTCGACCAGGTCGCGCCCACCGATCTGATCATCGACCGCGTCGCGACCTTCCGCCGGGAATGCGAGCGGGTCGGCCGGGTTTACGACCCAATGATGGTCGGCGTGACCCGCGGGCTGCAGATCGTGCACAACGAAGAGGAGCGCAAGCGAGCGATCGTCACTCGCCGAAATGTTTTGAAGAACATCGGCGACCTCGCCCGCGGCCCGGGTGCGGAGCATTACGCCCACATCAAGGAGGACGAGGATTCGTTCGTGCTCGACGACGCGCCGTTGCTTGGCACTCCGGAGGAGATTATCGCGCGGCTGAAGCGTCTCGAGGCAGGTGGGGTCGAGAATGTGTTGTTCGCCGCCCCGGGGGCGTCGGTCGCCGGTCTGCGCACCTTCGCCGAGGAGATCATGCCAGCCTTCGACCGCGAGCCGATGGCCTTAGCGCAAGTCTAGCGAGGAAGCGATGATGCACGCGAGGGCGGCGACGGAACCGGCGGTAGGTCAGCGGCAAACCGTGCTCGCCGACTTGCCGGAGTGGGACCTCTCAGACCTCTATGCCGGTCGCGACAGCGAGGCGCTGACCCGCGATCTCACAAGGCTCACCGACGATGCCGAAGCCTTTCGAGCGCGCTACCAGGGACGCCTCGCCGATTTGTCGGGGGCGGCACTGGGCGCCGCGATCGAAACCTACGAGCGCTTACAGGAGCAGAGCGGGAGGATCATCAGCTACGCCTCGTTGGTTCATGCCGGTAATCTCGCCGACCCGGAAATCGGCCGCTTCTTCCAGACGATGCAGGAGCGGATCAACGCGGTTTCGACGACGCTCCTGTTTTTCACCCTCGAGCTCAACCGCATCGACGACGTCGATCTCGAGGCGAAACAGGCCGATCCGGCGCTTGCGCGTTATCACCCGTGGCTGCGCGATACTCGCGCTTTCCGGCCACACCAGCTCTCGGACGAAATCGAGAAGCTTCTGCAGGAGAAATACGTCGCCGGCCGCGCGGCGTGGACGCGGCTGTTCGACGAGACCATTGCCGATCTGAGATTCCCGATAGGCGGAAAGGAACTGACCGAAGCCGAGGCGCTCGACCTGTTGTCCGACCGCGACCCCGAAACTCGCCGCGAGGCGGCGCTTGTCATCGGTGACGTCCTGGGGAAGAACGCCAGGAGGTTCGCGTTAATCACCAACACGCTGGCGAAGGACAAGGAGATTGAGGACCGCTGGCGGGGTTTTACGCGCCCGATCTCCTCGCGCAACCTGGCCAACTTTGTCGAGGACGACGTGGTCGACGCGTTGATCGCAGCGGTGCAGGACAGCTATCCGCGCCTGGCGCACCGCTACTACGAGCTGAAGGCCGAGTGGTTCGGTGTTGATCAGCTGCCGTTCTGGGACCGTAACGCGCCGCTACCCGAGGACGAGGACCGCCAGATCTCCTGGCGCGAGGCCGAGGAGACCGTGCTGTCGGCCTACCGCGCGTTCTCGCCCGAGCTCGCTGACGTCGGCGGTCGTTTCTTCGCGGGGTGTTGGATCGATGCGCCCGTGCGGCCTGGCAAGGCCTCGGGTGCCTTCGCACATCCGACCGTGCCAAGCGCACATCCGTATCTGCTGCTCAATTATCAAGGCCGTGTGCGCGATGTGATGACCCTAGCACACGAGCTCGGCCACGGCGTCCACCAAGTGCTCGCTGCCCCGCAGGGCTACCTGATGGCGGATACGCCGTTGACCCTCGCCGAGACGGCTTCGGTTTTTGGTGAAATGCTGACCTTTCGCTCATTGCTCGCGCGTGAAACCGATCCCAAGCGGCGCAAGATCATGCTCGCCGCCAAGGTCGACGACATGCTGAACACGGTGGTCCGGCAGATCGCCTTCGCGAGCTTCGAGATCAAGGTTCATGACGAGCGACGCGAAGCCGAGCTCACCCCCGATAGGCTCGGCGAGATCTGGCTCGCGGTTCAGCGCGAGAGCCTCGGCCCGGCGCTCCGGCTCGACGACCCCTATCGCTATTACTGGGCCTATATTCCGCACTTCATTCATACCCCGTTCTACGTCTACGCGTACGCATTCGGAGACTGTCTGGTGAATTCGCTCTATGCGATCTACCAAGACGTCCATCAAGGTTTTGCCGAGAAATATCTGCAGCTGTTACGGGCGGGCGGCACGTTGCGGCATCGCGAGCTCCTCGCACCCTTCGGCCTCGACGCCACCGACCCCGTCTTCTGGTCGAAGGGCTTGTCGGTGATCGCCGGATTTATCGACGAGCTCGAGCAGATCGGCTGACTGGTTGCGGTGACAGACGACAATTCCTTCTCCGGGCGGGTGCGCCGCTATGCCCAGGTATCGACCGCTATGGGCGGTTTGGCCGCGCGGTTAGCGGGCGAGCGCTACTTCGGTCTCAACCTTGATCGCGGCCGTCATGCCGCCGAGCTGAGGGCGGCACTCGGCGGCATCAAGGGGCCACTGATGAAGGTGGCGCAGCTGCTCGCAACGATTCCCGACGGGCTGCCGAGGGAGTACGTCCACGAGCTCGCTCAGCTGCAGGCAAACGCGCCGGCCATGGGCTGGCCGTTTGTCAGACGGCGCATGGCAGGCGAACTCGGCACCGAGTGGCAGACCGAGTTTCACCATTTCGAGAAGACGGCTGCGCGCGCTGCTTCGCTCGGTCAGGTGCACCGGGCTAGGGCGCTCGACGGCCGGCCGCTCGCCTGCAAGCTGCAATACCCCGACATGGCATCGGCGGTGGAGGCCGATCTTCGGCAGTTAAAGGTGGCGATGGGTCTCTACGAGCGTTACGACCGGGCGGTCACGACCGCCGAAATCCATGCCGAGATCGCCGACCGGCTGCGTGAGGAGCTCGATTACGAGCGCGAGGCCGCGCACATGCGGCTCTATGGCGAGATCCTGCGGGGCGAGCCCGGGGTCGCGGTGCCGGTACCGATACCCGAACTCTCGACCCGCCGGCTGTTGACGATGACCTGGCTCGACGGGGCACCCATCCTCGACGCTGCAAAAGAAGCGCCGCTTGCGGAACGCAATGAGATCGCGTTGCGGATGTTTCGGGTCTGGTACGTGCCCTTCTATTATTACGGGGTCATTCACGGCGACCCGCATCTCGGCAATTACACGGTGGCGCCGCAACGGACCGTCAATCTGCTCGATTTCGGCTGCGTCAGGGTTTTCCATGCCTCGTTTGTGCGCGGCGTCATCGATCTTTACCATGCATTGCAGCGCGACGATCGCGATCTTGCCGTCCAAGCCTACCAGAGCTGGGGGTTTGGCAATTTATCCCGCGAGATGATCGAGGTGCTCAATCGCTGGGCATTGTTCGTCTACGGCCCGCTGCTCGATGATCGCCAGCGGTTGATCCAGGAAAAACGGAGCGGCGCCTACGGAGCCAGTGTGGCCGAGAGCGTACACCGTGATATCCGCCGTCTTGGCGGAGTCAGACCGCCGCGTGAGTTCGTCTTCATGGACCGCGCCGCAGTCGGGCTCGGCTCGGTGTTTATGCATCTTAGGGCTGAGATCAACTGGTACCAGCTCTTCCATGAACTGATCGATGATTTCGACGAAGCGGCGCTCGCCGTCCGCCAGCGTTCGGCCCTCGCCGCGGCAGGAGTGCCGTTGCCTCTTCCCGCGATGGGGAGGCCGCGCGAATGATCCAACGTGCACTCCTTTCGGTCAGCGACCGGACGGGGATGGTTCCCTTCGCCGGCGCGCTTGTTGCACGCGGTGTCGCACTGATCTCGACCGGTGGGACGGCGCGGACACTCGCGGCGGCCGGGCTCCCGGTCACCGAGGTGGCGACCGTCACTGGCTTTCCCGAGATGCTCGATGGCCGGGTAAAAA
Source organism: Alphaproteobacteria bacterium (assembly GCA_019237135.1). Taxonomy (GTDB): domain Bacteria; phylum Pseudomonadota; class Alphaproteobacteria; order ATCC43930; family CGMCC-115725; genus AP-15. The sequence continues at coordinate 11,068 of JAFAHQ010000290.1, read as the reverse complement.
CCCTCCACCCGGCGATCCATGCCGGCCTCTTGGCGCGACGCGACCGGCCGGATGATCTCGCGGCACTTGCCGAGCGGGGGATAGCGCCGATCGACCTTGTCGTCTGCAACCTTTACCCCTTTGCCCAAACCGTCGCCTCCGGAGGCGATGCCGCTGATTGTATCGACAGCATCGATATCGGCGGGGTGGCGTTGATTCGTGCCGCCGCCAAAAATCATGACGCCGTGACGGTGGTAACCGACCCAGCCGACTACGAACGAGTGCTTGCCGAGGTCGAGGCCCAGGGCGGAGCGGTTGGTGCAGCCATGCGTCGGGCCCTAGCGCGCAAGGCCTATGCCCTGACGTCGGCCTATGACGCGGCGGTCGCGGAGTGGATGGCGCGCGAAGCAGGGGTCCTCTTTCCAGAGACTACTGTCCTTTCCGGCCGGTTGTCGCAACAATTGCGCTACGGCGAGAACCCGCATCAAGCAGGCGCCTTTTACTTTACGGGCAGTGGGCGGCTCGGGGTGGCGACCGCGCGGCAGCTCCAGGGTAAGGAGCTGTCATACAACAACTATAGCGACGCCGACGCCGCCTTTGAGCTGGTTGCCGAGTTCACCGCACCCGCGGTCGCGATCGTCAAACACGCCAACCCATGCGGGGTCGCGATAGGGGAGACTTTACACGAAGCGTGGCACAAGGCCCTCGCCTGCGATCCGGTCAGCGCCTATGGCGGCGTAGTAGCGCTGAACCGCGATCTCGACGCGGTGACTGCCGAGGCGATCGGCCGCCTCTTCATCGAGGTCGTCATCGCCCCCGACGTGACGAAAGAGGCCGCTGTAATTCTCGTCCGGAGAACGACGCTGCGGTTGCTGGTGACCGGAGGCGTGCCGGACCCAGCAGCGGCGGCCACAAGTTTTCGCTCGGTGTCGGGCGGAATCCTCGTCCAAGAGCGCGACCGGCTCTGTGTCGGATCGGACGCGCTTCGCACGGTGACCCGCCGAGCGCCGAGCGAGGCCGAGATCGCCGACCTGCTCTTCGCCGACAAAGTGGTGAAGCACGTCAAGTCCAACGCGATCGTCTTCGCGCGTGGCGGGGCGACGGTCGGGATCGGCGCGGGCCAGATGAACCGCGTCGACCCAGTAAGGATCGCCGCCGCGCGGGCGGCCGAGATCGGCCGAGCGGCGGCGCTCACGCGACTCCCGACGGCCGGGTCAGTGCTCGCCTCGGACGCGTTCTTCCCATTCGCCGACGGGGTCGAGGCGGCAATCGAAGCCGGTGTAGCCGCGATTATTCAGCCTGGCGGCTCGATCCGAGACGCGGACGTGATCGCCGCCGCGGACGCCGCCGGCATTGCCATGGTGTTCACCGGTATGCGTCACTTTCGGCATTAACATGCATTAACAATGATGTCGCGGTCTACAAGATCCTATCGCCCGTAAGAGTAATAGTGAAGATTGATCACTTGCGCTAGCTTTAGAGTACCGATGCTATAGCGGATCGAAGGGGTGACGAGCGTCCTGGGCATGGGAAACGCTTCGACGCGAAGCACCATCCTTGTCGTCGATGACGATCCGGCCATCCTCGAATATGCCGGCGGGGTGCTGGAGGAACATGGGTATGCCGTATTGACGGCTCCGAACGCGGCAAGTGCGTTGGTTATGCTACGGAATAGCGACCGGATCGATTTATTGTTCACCGATCTGGTGATGCCCGGCTTCGATGGCATCGAATTGGCGCGGCGGGCCGGCGAAGAAGTTCCGGGCCTTAAAGTGCTGTTCACTACAGGTTACTCGACAGATCCGGCCCCCTTGGGGCACCTCCTCAGGAAGCCCTACAGACCGCGACAGCTGGCCGTCGCGATCGCCGCCGCTCTAGCCAGGTAAATGGAGCGATTAGGCGCCGGATAGAGATCGTCACCGCGTGTTCAGGAGCGCCATCGCGACAATATCGACCGGCCAGAACAGCGCCGCTGAGTAGACGACAGGGAGTTCTGCGTAGTTGATCGTCCGGCCCGCGCTGCGACCATTAGCGATCAGGTGGTAGGCAAAATCTACACAACCCGCCAAGCCATAGAGACACAGCCCGATCAGCCAAGCGCGCCGGCCCATGCGAGTCCCGTCAGACGACGCGAACATTCTTGAACTGCCATGGATCCTCGCGGTCGAGATCTTCGGCAAAGAGGTTCTCGCGATCGTCGAGGGGCGTCCAGTCACCGCGGATCCCGACCACCTCGCCGAGATAGGGTCGCGCAATTTCGAGGACGCGCTCAAAATCCATTTCTTCGGGTTCGACGATTCCCAGGCGCGGGTGCTCAATCGCCCAGACAACGCCAGCGAGCACCGCCGCGGTGACCTGCAATGAGGTGGCGTTGTTGTGCGGAGCCAGCCGCCGTGCCTCGGTGATCGTCAGGCGCGAGCCGAACCAATACACACCCTCCGGCGGACCCATCAGCAGCACCCCGAGTTCGTCGGTGCCGCTACAGATTTCTTCCATCATCAACCGTTTGAGGCGCTGCAGCCGCCAGTTTTTACCGGCGAATTCGTGCAGGCTAAGCACCGCGTCGTCGCACGGGTGATAGGCGTAGTGACAGGTCGGACGGCTGCGCACGCGATTGCCATCCCTAAGGGTAAGATAATCGGCGATCGAGATCGCTTCGCCGTGGGTGATCAGAAACCCGTGATAAGGACCCTCGAGCGGCGTCCAGCTGCGTACACGCGTTGCCGCGCCGGGCCGCAACAGATAGATCGCCGCACCGCAACCGAAATCATGCCGGCGCCCATCCTTCGGGAAATGTCGTTCATGGGTGCCCCAGCCAAGTTCCGCCGGCTGTGATCCTTCGCTGACAAACCCGTCGATCGACCAGGTGTTGACGAATTCGCCCGGCACCTTAGGGTTCGTTGCCACCTGGGTATCCCGCTCGGCGATATGGATGACCTTGACTTCGAGTTGTTCGGCTAACAGGGCCCATTCGGTGCGCCTTCTCGGGACGGGAATACCGCGCCCCGATGCCTGAGCGAGATCGATCAGCGCTTGCTTGACAAAATGCGAGACGAGCCCGGGATTTGCGCCATGGGTGAGGACAGCAGTAGACCCGCCCGGATAGCACGGGCGGAGCGCCAACGCGCTCTCGCGGAGCGCATAGTTCGAGCGTGCTGAAGGCGGCAAGCTCGGATCGGTATACCCGCCTGGCCAAGGCTCGATGCAGGTGTCGAGATAAAGCGCGCCTTTCTTCTGGCACAACTCGACCAGCGCAACGCTGGACACGTCGACCGAGACGTTGAGCAGAAAATCGCCGCGGTCGACCCTCGATTCGAGTATCGCTCGATAGTTTTTCTGGGTCAGAGCTGCTTGGATGAAGGGAATGCCGTACTCGGTGGCCAAAGCATGACCGCGCTGCTCGGCCGTGATGATGGTGATTTGGCCGGGACCAATCTCGAGATGGCGCAACAGCAACGGCAAGACGCCCTGGCCAATGCTGCCGAAGCCGACGATAACGAGGCGCCCGGGGAAGGCGACGTGCTTTTTGTCGAACATGGCAATCGGACGATGATCGCAACGACAAAACCCCTATGGTCAGAGTATGGTGTTGTCAAGTCATGCACCTGAATGCACCCGCCAATCCTCCTTGACCGCCCCCGAAAGGCGAACCGTGTCCGGCGAGAAAATCGCGTCGGTGCGCAGCTCGGCTACTGTGCAGCCGCCTTTGTGGAGACCCGGTATATGTTTAAATTAGTGGCGGCGATCCTCTTTAGTGTGGTCCTTGTGCCGGGGGCAGCGTCCGCCCAGGCGAAAAGCGGCAAAGGTGGCGGGTACGAGCAGCTGAACCTGTTTGGCGAGGCGTTCGAGCGCATTCGCCAGGATGCGGTCGAGCCGGTCGCCGAAGGGAAGCTGATCCGAGCGGCTATCGCCGGCATGCTATCCGGTCTTGACGCACGTTCGGCCTACATCAGCGAAGGGGAATTTCAGGCGTCGCAGACTGCGGTAAATGATGATGGTTCCACTCTAGGTCTGGTGCTGACCATCGGAAACGGTCAGTTGCAGGTAATTTCGCCGCAAGACGGATCGCCGGCGGCGCGGGCTGGGATCAGACCCGGCGACGTCATCTTTACGATCGACAAGGAGCCGGCCTACGACATGACCTTAAGCGAGGCCGAGCAGAGGCTGCGTGGTCCGATCGGCAGCGAAACACAGCTGACCTTGCGCCACGGCATCGAGAAGCCAATCGATCTGACGCTCAAGCACGAAGCGTACAAGCTCCAGACGGTGATCGCGCATGTTGAGGCCGGGAACATCGGCTACCTCCGCATTGCCGGGTTCGACCGCGGAACGCAGGCGGCACTCGCCGCCGCGATGCAGGACCTCCGACAAAAGATCGGCGGCAAGCTGATCGGCCTCATCCTTGACCTGCGGAACAATCCCGGAGGCGCATTTGATACCGCGGTCGCCGTAGCCGACGCCTTCATCGACAAAGGCGACATCGTCGTCGTCAAGGGCCGCAAACCCACAAGTGTTAAGCGGATCAGCGCTACACAGGGCGATCTCGCGGACGGGCTGCCGCTCGTCGCGCTGGTCAACGGCGGCACGGCGCGAGAAGCCGAGCTCGTCGCCGGCGCGCTGCAGGACGATCGCCGAGCCGTGCTGCTCGGCACGCAAACCTTTGGCGAAAGCTCGATTGAAAGCGTGATTCCTTTGCCCGGCAATGGGGCGATTCGTTTGACCACCGCCCGCTTCATGACGCCAACCGGCCGACAGATCCAGGGCAAAGGTCTCCAACCTGATCTTGCGGTAATGCCTCTGAAGCTCGAAAGGATGGTACAAGGGGACAGGCGTCGGGAGGCGGATTTGCGCGGCGCCTTGAAGAACACCGATCCGATCGCACCGAGCGGCAACCCGGCTGCCGGCCCTTCCGTCAGCACGATCGCCACGCTGACCGTGTCAGAGGCCCCCTCAGTCGCTACCAGCGATATCGGTTCCGCAGGCGACGAGCAATTGAGCCAAGCCGTGGACGTGCTGCACGGCTTGGCTCTGGTCAGCGGTCGGGCGATCCAATGAGCCCGGCCTGCATATCCGGATCGCCTCCCCGGCATGTTGGCCGGGGTCGAGGGATGCGGCGGCGCTATTCAGCATAGACTACTCGAGTGTTTAAGAATTCCGAGATAACCGAGATCGGAGAACGACCGAAGCGGGACGAGCCTGCTGGACGCCACACCCGCGCGCGCCCCGCCGCACGGATCCCGTCGGTCAGGGTCGTCACCTACAACATTCATACCTGCGTCGGTGTTGACCGGCGCTACGACCCTGGCCGGATCAGCACGGTGTTGCGGGAGATCGATGCCGACATTGCTTGCCTGCAGGAGGTGGACGCCCGACTCCGGATCGAACGGCAGGCCGACCAGTGGGCGTATCTCGGAGCAGCCACCGGCTGCCGGGTCGTTACAGGCAGCGGCGTCCGCCAGCCTCGCGGACGGTTCGGCAACGCGATCCTGACCCGGTTTCCGGTGCTTGCAGCGCGGTCGATCGATCTAACCGTCACCGGCTACGAACCGCGTGGGGCTATCGATGCGGACGTTCTAATCGGTGAGCGAGTGCTGCGGGTAATCGCTACCCATTTTGGCTTGCATGGCGCGGAAAGGCGCCAACAGGCGAACCGCCTGATGGCAGCGCTCGGGGATCCAATTCCGGCGAACCGGCGCGAGGCCCATGCGGTGCTGCTGATGGGAGATCTGAACGAGTGGCGGGGGCGAGGCGGTGCGATCCGCTCGCTCGATCGACGTCTCGGACCGAGTGCGGCCGCGCGGACGTTCCCATCATGGATGCCGGTGCTGGCTCTTGACAGGATCTATGCGGACGGACGGGCGATACTGCGCGACGTTAGCGTCTATCGTTCTCCGCTCGCCCGTCTCGCCTCGGATCACCTGCCACTCGTCGGCAGATTATGCTGGAGCCCACGTGAACTGCGGGATCGCGAGCGGGTCCGAGCATCGCGGCGCCGTCCGAGACCCCGGTCCAACAATTGGGCGAACATCTGAGCGCGGCATGGCTACGTGTCGCGGCAATTGGCTACGGATCCCCAGTCGTGATCCGTGTGATTCGTCTAGCAGGGTTGCGTAGGACGGCGTGCCCGTCTAATCAGACCGGGTGCCGCCGAAGAGAAACCCACTCAATCTGAACGCGCTGCAGCTTCGGACGCTGACTCTGCTCCAGGAACTCGCGCGTCTTCCCGACTATTCCCGGCCCGGGGATGAGCCTGGCAGCATCGTTATCGCCGGCCTACCCACGGCGCATGGCGACCATTTCCACATCGGGGAGGCGGTCGTCGCGTCGGCCGATGCCACCGGGCTGCGCAATCCTGTTGTGTGGATAGCACTCGAGCGCAAGGGTCTCGTTCGTTACTTTTCGGACTGTGCGGTCTTGACCCCTCTCGGGATCGGTTACGACACCGGACTACGCAACGCGATCTTGCATCTAGGCAGGCACTGAGGCGCTGGATCACTACCAGCAAAAATTGAGCGCTACGCCAACAGGACAGTAAGAACCCTCGCGCAGCGCCTCCTCGATCCGCTCGAGATCCGGTGGTTGCCCGCCGATAGCACCGAATTCATCGGCATGGATGCCGCCGACAATCAGAACGCTGTCGATGCCGGCCCCAGCCGCACCGGCGATGTCGGTGCGTAGGCTGTCGCCGACGGCGAGGATGCGTGAACGGTCTTCAATACCGAGAAGTTCGAGGCAAGTGTCGTAGACCGAGCGGAACGGTTTGCCATGCCAGCGTACGCGCCCGCCGCGTTCTTCGTACCACTGTGCTAATGCGCCCGCACAGAGGGCGAGCCGGCCGGCATGCATCACCACAAGATCGGGATTGGCGCAAATCATCGGTAGGCCGCGCGCCAGCGCTCGTCGCAGTATCGGCGCATAATCCTCTATGCGGTCGTCCCAGCCTGCAGGTCCGGTGTTGAGGATGAACTCCGCTTCCTCGGCGGTTTCGACGAGCTCAAGCCCGAGCCCCTCGCGAATCCCGGTGTCACGCACTGAGCCGATGTGCAGGCACCGGCGACCGAGCGCCGCGTAGAACGGATCACGACGCTGATCGAGGTATTGCCATGCCTCTTCACCCGACGACATGACGTCGTGGTAAAATTCCGCCGGCACGCCGATTCGACTAATCCGCTCGACCACGTCACCGGATCGCCGCGGCGCGTTGGACAGCAGGACGGTGCGCTTGCCCGCTTCGATCAAGCCGCGAAGACATTCTACGGCTCCCGGTAACGGGGCGACACCGTCATGGACGACCCCCCAGAGATCGAGAATAAATCCGTCGTAGCGCGGCGCCAGCGCTCCGATACCGCCAATCAGCCGAATTCCCATGATGCTCCTTAAACCAGATGAGCGCGACAGCTTTGGCAAAGGCCAAAGGCTTTTAGATTGGATCGAGAATACTTGCGTAGAAGCGCACTTTTCCTATCCTCCTAAAAGGGGGAGGGAACCATATCTCATGCCTGTGCGATATTCCGGAATTCTCGCAGCGGTGTGCCTTCTGGTTTGTTCGCCCGTGCTGCAGGTCACAAGTGCCGAGCCGGTATCCGACCGCCAAATCATCCATGTTTTGAACCGGATCGCCTTCGGGCCAACGCTCGAAGATTTCCACCATGTTAGGTCGATCGGGATCGACCACTACATTGCCGAGCAGCTCAATCCCGAATCGATCCCCGAACCGTTCGAACTGCAGTGGCGCATCGCCGCGCTGGATACCCTTCGCTATGACGCGGCCCAGCTCCGGGAGCTTTACGGACCATTGTCCGGGGTCCGCGGGTTTAAGTTGCCTCCCGAGCTGGAAACCGTGCGACGCGAGCACGCTCGGACGATCGTCCAGCAGGCCGCCCAGGCACGAATCCTGAGGGCCATACTCAGTCCGCGTCAGCTGCAGGAAGTCATGGTCGACTTCTGGTTCAACCATTTCAACATCTTTGCCGGGAAGGATTTGGATCATTTGTGGATCGGCGACTACGAGCGGCGGGCAATCCGTCCTTTCGCGATGGGCCGATTCCGTGACCTACTCTTTGCGGCGACAAAGCATCCGGCGATGCTCGTCTATCTCGATAATACATTAAGCACGGCCCCGGGAAGCCCGGCCGCGCGTGGCAACCAAAGCGGACTCAACGAGAATTTTGCACGCGAGGTCATGGAACTGCACACACTCGGGGTCGATGGCGGCTATACCCAAGAAGACGTGATAACTTTGGCGCGTATCTTGACGGGGTGGAGCATTAATCGACCAGACGCCCGGGAATTTCCTGACCATGCCGCCGTATTCGACGGTGCTCGTCACGATTCCAGCCCCAAGGTCTTTCTCGGGCATGCGCTGCGGTCGAGAGGCAAGGCCGAAGGGGAGGAAGCGCTCGACATTCTTGCGAAGAGCCCAGCGACCGCCCGTCACATCGCCTTCGAACTGGCTCAATATTTTGTCGCTGACGAGCCGCCGACGCCCCTCGTCGAGCAGCTCGCCGCGCGGTTTGCTGCGAGCGATGGCAATATACGAGAAATGCTGCGCGCACTTTTCGCTAGCCGAGAGTTCTGGGAGAGTTATAGCCAAAAATATAAGACGCCTTATCACTTCGTGATCTCGACAGTGCGAGCAGCGGGCGCTTCCGTCGACAACACCCGCCCGCTGCTCGGCGCGATGAGCCAGCTCGGCATGCCGCTGTTCGGATGCCTGACCCCCGATGGCTACAAGAACACGGAGGGCGCCTGGCTGAGCCCGGACGCGACCACCCGCAGGATCAACTTTGCGACGGCGCTCGCTCAAGGCAACCTGCCAATCGGCAACCTAACGGCCAAGGCCGCGCTCGGCGCTTCCCCGGACCCGCTGCGACCACGCACGGCGAGCATGATCGACGCCGCACGTTTGGAGGAAATCTTCGGGTCGACCATGAGCACCGCGACCCGTGAGACAGTCGCTGAAACTCCGCCGGAGCTGCGCGCCGCCCTGATCCTAGGCAGTCCCGATTTTATGCACCGCTAATGATGATGCGGCGTTCGGCCGCTTTCCCGAGCCTCGTCACGCCCGACCTGAGGCCTTGCGTCCAATTTCCAGCGCCGCGAAGGAATAGGTGGGACCGGGCATCAGATAGCGAAATCCTTTCTCTATCAATGCCTCGACATTCTTGCTGTCGACGTGCGGATGACCGCACGCAACATTGTGTTGCTTGCAGATCGCCAGGATTTCGTCGATGGCCGAGGCCACTGTCGGGTGGTCGTATTGTCGGGGATAGCCCAGATCCTGCGACAGGTCACCCTCACCGATGATTACCACCCCGATACCGGGCACCTGTTGCAACATGTGCGGCAGGTTTTTGATCGCCCGCACCTCCTCGCACATGATCGCGACCAAAATCTCGCCCCGCGGGTTGAGCGGCCAAACATCGGCGCGAGCATAATATTCCGGTTGGGACAGCCCCCAATAGCGTGCCGCCGCGGCTGGTGCATCACCGCGCTGACCCGGCGGCTCGAAATAAGCGGCTGAGCTCGGGCGTGGGTATCGGCATGCGGTAACCGCGTTGCGTGCTTCTTCGACGGTGCTCACATGCGGCCATACAATTCCATAGACGCCTTGATCGAGCACCTGCTTGGCGACCCATTGGCTGATCTCGCCGCCGTTGGGCGGAATTCGCACGAAAGGCGTCACTGCTGGCGCCAAGCTGCCGGCGTGCAGTATTTGCCGGCGGTCGAGCATGAATTGCAGACAGTCGCGTAAGGCTCGGATATCGTAAGGGCGATGCTCCATCTCAAAAACCACGCCGTCATAAGGAGCGGCATTGATCGCTTGGGCCGCTCCGATCTCCGCCGGCGAAAAAGTGACAAAAGTGGGCTTGCCCTGCTCCAGAGCCCGGATCACGCCGTTCAGTCGAGGAATTTCGGCCATTATTTGTCTCCTTCCCTCAAAAGCCAATCGTACGAACTCGCTCGGCGCATCGTCAACCTCGCGATCGAGATAACTGTCCGCCACCCGCCGGCATCTTACGATAATTGGACGAGATAGTCGCGGACGCCATCCTCGATCGAGTAAAACGAGGCGTTGAAGCCGGCAAGACGTAACTTTGTGATGTCCGCGCGGGTGAAATATTGATATTGCGCTCGTAGCTCATCCGGGGTATCGATAAATCGAATATTCGGCCTGCATCCGACGGCCGCGCAGACGGCGAGGACGAGATCGATGAAAGACCGTGCGGTGCCGGTTCCGACATTGAACAATCCGCTCGTTTCAGGATGCTTTAGCAGCCAGCTGACGACGGAAACACAATCTTTGACGTAGATGAAATCGCGTAGTTGACCCCCGTCGGGATAACTGGGATTGTGCGATTTAAATAAAGTTACGGTTTCACCTGCTTTGACAGCCGGAAAAATTTTGCTGACGAGCGACTGCATGAAGCCCTTGTGGGTCTCGTTCGGACCATAGACATTGAAAAACTTGAGCCCGGCCCATTGCCGTGGCGTTACATGTCCGCGAGTCACATCGTCGACCACTCTGCGATCGACAACGTGCTTGCTCCAGCCATAGGCATTAAGCGGACGCAGCACCGCGAGTGCAGCCGCGGTCTGCTCGTCACTGAAGCCGGCGCTACCATCGCCGTATGTCGCAGCAGAAGAGGCGTAAATCAGCCTTACGGCGTTTGCGGCACACCACCCCCAAAGGTCCAAGCTAAGGCGGATGTTTGTTGCCACGAATTTGTCGACGTCTTTCTCCGTCGTCGAGGAGATTGCTCCCATGTGCACAATCGCTGCCACTTTGTCGCCGTTGCGGGCCAACCACTCGAACAAGTCGTCTGGACGAACGACGTCATATAGACTAGCCGCAGCGATGTTGCGCCACTTCTCGCCCGACCGGAAAAGATCGCAGACGACGACGCGCAATCCCGCTCTCGACAGATCGAGGACAATATTAGACCCGATGAACCCGGCGCCTCCGGTCACGACGATCAAATCGTCGCCGGAAAAATTCTGAGCGGCCGGCATGATATTTTCTCTCGATAACGAAATATGCGTAGTCGACCGCGATTTCTCAGGGTGAACCCGAGCTTACCGAACCTTT
>JAFAHQ010000258.1 GCA_019237135.1 Alphaproteobacteria bacterium | reverse complement strand
AAGCCATCTTTGTCGTCGAGCAGCGCTCCCCTTATCCCGACCTCGACGGCCTCGACCAGGGAGCATGGCATTTGCTGTTGCGGGTCGAGGGCGCGCTCGCCGGTTATGCCCGGCTGATCTCGCCGCCCGTGCGGATCGGCAGGGTTGCCGTCGCCGCCGAGTTGCGAGGGCACGGGCTCGGCCGCAGGCTGATGGAAGAGGCGTTGCGCTTCTGTCGCGAGCGCTATCCGGCGCAGGACATCGTCCTCGCCGCTCAGCTGCCGCTCGTGCCGTTTTACAGCAGCTTCGGCTTCACCGTGATCTCAGAGCCTTACGAAGATTTCGGCGTGATGCATGTCGAGATGCGTTTGGGCTGGACCTCTTGATGGCTCATCACACCGGATCCTGGAAAGGGTCCTCGACCAGAACGCCGGTCGGCAGGAAGTGTCGGACGTTACGCGTCACGACGGTTAGACCGTTCTCAAGTGCGGTTGCGGCGATCAGAAGATCGGCGCTGCTGTGGCCGAGCCGCGCGCTGAGCCGTCCCCAACGACGCGCGACGCGCGTGTCGACAGCGAGAATGCGTTCGCCAAAGGTCTCGACAGTGCGGTCGAGCCATGCGCCGAGCGCCTCGGCGAAAACCGGGTTTCTAACCCGCTGTCGAAGCATACCGCGTTCGATCTCGCCGATTGTGATGGCTGAAAGGAATAGCGCATCCACAGTCTTGTCGCGCAGCCATCGCACGATGCCGGCATGCCGCTCCCGTTTGCGCAGCTCGGAGAGCACGACCGTGTCGATCAGATACATCAGAAATCGATATTCCGTGGTTTGACGCGACCGCGCTCGAATACGCCGTCGTCTTGGGGCATGGCCAGGAGATGGTCGACGAAATTCCCGGCCTCGGCAGCCTCGCGCTGGCTGAGGCGCTGATATTCTGCAACCGACAGCACGACCACTGCCGGTTTGCCGCGCTTGGTTACGGTCTGCGGAGCACCGTTGATAGCCGCCGCAACGACGGCGCTAAAGCTGTTCTTGGCATCCTGCAACGACCAGTAATGTGCGGGCATAACAACATCCTAGCCAGTTGAACTGGCTAGGATGTTGTCTCGGGTGCACCTCAGTCAAGGGTCGCGGCGGCTGCCTAGGCCGGGATCCCCTCCGCCAGCGGAACGCGCGCGACTTGGTGCGCGTGCAAGACCGGGAGCACATCAGCGGCAAACCGCCGGATCTGCTCCATGAACATCTCGTGCGGCAAGACGCCGCGATTGAGGCTGACCTGCACGGTGTCGGCACCGGCACTTTCCGCCGCGTCGATGATCCGGCTCGCGACCTCGTCAGCGGTACCCCACGGCATGTGCTCGGCCTGCCGCTCGACATCAGCCATCCTCAGCCCGCGAAAATCCTCGCGGGCGAATTGTGCGGCGCGCAAATTCTCGGGGCTGACGTAATCGGTCGACCCGGTGGTCGAATAGCCGGTCTGGCGCAGCCGATCGGTTTCGGTGAAGTTGCCGTGGCTGAACAAGGTCCGGTTAAAATAGAGGTGGTGGGGTCCCATCTCGCGCACCGCCCGGGCCTTGCTGTCGGCGACATATGCGCTGATGCCGAGCGACAGATGATCGGGGGTGATCCGATGGCCCGATTGCGCGAGACAGTGCGCGTAATAGCGGATGATGTCGTCGCGCAAGCCCTGCGAGCGGCCGAGGCCCGGCGTAATCGGCAGATCGTGCCGGCCGGCAAACTCGATCGACTCCTTGCTGCCGACGATCGGCATCCAGATCGGCGGACGGGGCCGCTGCACCGGGCGGGGCCACAGGGCCACGTCTTTGTATGACCAGAACACGCCGTCATAGGAGAAGATTTCTTCGGTCCACGCCCGGGTGATGATGTCGAACGCCTCTTCGAAGCGAGTGCGCGACTGGGCTAACGGCACATTGTGCACCTGATACTCGCGCGGAATGCCGCGAGCGAAACCGGAGATCAGGCGCCCGTTCGACATGCAGTCGAGCATCGCCAGCTCTTCGGCCAATCTGAGCGGCTCGTGGAGCGGTAGCAGGTTGCCGTAGATTAGGAGCTTGAGGTTCTTGGTCCGCTGCGCGACCGCGGCCGCCAATAGGTTTGGCGAGTTCATCAAACCGTAGGGCGAGCAGTGATGCTCGTTGAACCCGACACCGTCATAGCCCAGCCGGTCGAGCTCCTCCCAGGCTGCGAGGTGCTCGGCGTAGGTCCGTACCGCGACCTCGGGTTTGAAGTATTTGTTGGGCAACGGATAGGGCAGCTCGTTGCCGACCTTCAAATGCTCGAGCTGTTCGCCGTATGCCAAGAGATCGAAAACAAAAACCTTCATCGCATCGCCCCTCCCGGCCGGACGTCCTGCCTCGACGCACGGTAGGTGTCATCAAAACGCGTTTCAACCGGAATCCGGAGTGCCTTATCGTGACGGTTCGGAATTTTCCGCCGGAGTACAGAGCGATGGACCAAACGAGTGTAGCGCCGAACTGCCTCGATGGGGTTCGAGTTCTCGACCTCTCGCAATTCGAGGCGGGCCCGTCTTGCACCGAGGCGCTCGCCTGGCTCGGCGCCGAGGTCGTCAAGGTGGAGAACCCCCAAGGTGGTGAGCCTGGCCGAGCGCTCGGCACCGGCCCAAAGCCCGACACCGACGCCTATTACTTCATGATTTACAACGCCAACAAGAAATCGGTGACGGTCAACCTCAAATCCGAGCGCGGCCTCGCCCTCGTCAAGGAGATGGCGAAACGGGCCGACGTGTTTGTCGAAAACTTCGCGCCCGGAGCGATCGAGCGATTGGGTCTCGGCTGGGGAGAGCTTCATGCGCTGAACCCGCGCCTCGTCTATGCGCAGGTTAAGGGATTTGGCCAAGGCAGCCCCTACGAGAACAACCTCGCCTTCGACATGATCGCCCAGGCCTGCGGTGGCACGATGGCGATTACCGGGGAGCGCGACGGGCGTCCCTGCAAGCCGGGTCCGACCTTGGGCGACACCGGTACCGGCATGCTATTGGCGATTGGCATATTGGGGGCACTCTTTCAGCGCCATACGACCGGGCGCGGCCGGCGGGTGCAGGTCGCGATGCAGGACGCCCAGCTGCAATACACCCGCGGGGCCTTCGTGCAGCATGCCCGCAGTGGCCAGCCGGCAATGCGCAACGGCGCCAAGCCGATGGCGGGCGGGCTGGCGCCTTACGGTATCTATCCGTGCAAGCCGGGTGGGCCCAACGACTACGTTTTCTTGTTCACCAGCCACAACAACCCGCAGCATTGGCGGCGATTGCTCGAGGTCGTCGGGCGGGCCGATCTGATCGACGATCCGCGGTTTGTGACCGCGGCGGCGCGGGCCCAGCACGAAGCGGAGGTCGATGCGCTTCTGAGCGACTGGACGCGGCTGCACGACAAGCACGAAGCGATGCGGCTGGTCGGCGCCGCAGGCGTCCCGGCCGGCGCGGTGCTCGACACAGGTGATTTGTTGGCCGAGCCGAGCTTC
>JAFAHQ010000243.1 GCA_019237135.1 Alphaproteobacteria bacterium | reverse complement strand
AGCATCGGCAATTCGGCCTCGGAGCGGCCGAGCTTTTTCCATTCGGCGCGATAGCTGTCGGTGATCGCGCGGACCTGCTCCGGCGGCCGACGCGACACCGTGTTGGCGGCGTTGGCCGCGCTCCAGGCCACACTCGCCGGGTTGCCGAGCCCGTACCACACCGGCAGCGGCTGCTGAAACGGCTTCATCACGATCGGCACGTTGTCGAAATCGTAGAATTCGCCGTGGAAGGTCAGCCGGTCCTCGGTCAGCCCGCGGCGGATGACCTCAAAGGCCTCGCGGAACTGCTTGGCTCCGGTGTCGAAGTCGACGCCGTAAAACCCGACCTCGACCGGCGAGATGCCGCGACCGACCCCATACAGGAAGCGCCCGCCGCTCATCTGGTCGAGCATACAGATCTCGTCGATCAGCCGCAGCGGGTGATAAAGCGGCAACAGATAGACCATCGGCCCAAAGCGCAGCCGGCTCGTCCGCTGCGCGACCGCGGCAAGGAACACTCCAGGCGACGGCGCGTAGCCGAGCGGTGTGTTGTGGTGCTCGGCGAGGTGATAGCCGTAAAAACCCGCGCGGTCGTAGGCTTCGATCAGCTTGAGCCGCGCCTCGAAGTGCTCGCCGAGCGGCAGACCGCTGTCGTCAAGGTGGTCGAAAATCCCAAAGTGCATCCGTACCCCTCTCCGCTTAGCCGCCGGCAAAGGCCGGAATGACCTCCTGCGCGAACAGCTCGACCGACCGCTTGGCCTCCGCCAGGGTAATATCACCAAAGGCCATGTCGCAGACGAAGTAGTTGATGCCGGAGCCCTCCGCCTGTGCCGCAATGTAGTCGCGCGCGCCGCCCGGAGTGCCGGCAAAGCCGACCCCGTGGTCCTGCAGGACCGCGAATTCGTCGGCAAGCTCCCCCTGCAATGGAAACGGGACGCCGCGCTGCTCCCAAAGCACCGCCATATTGCGGCGCCACGGCCGGTAGGCGCGCTCGGCGATATTGCGGGCTTCCCTCTCGGTCTCGGCGACGACGAGGTGCCTTGTCACGCCGATGCAAGGGAGCGTCTCTGGCGGCTTTCCGAGCGCCGCCCAGTCAGCGCGGAACTGATCGACGAGCGAGCGCATCGCGGACATCGGGCGCAGGAACGAGACGAGGTTGACATCATTCTCGGCGGCCCATGCCACGGTCTCCGGCCGCGAGATGCCGTACCACAGCGGCGGATGCGGAAGCTGCACCGGCTTTAGCACGATCGGCACGGCGTCGAAGCTGTAGAACTCGCCGCGATAGGTGAGCTCGCTGTGGGTGAGCCCCAGGCGGACCACTGCCAGCGCTTCCTCGTACTGCTCCATGCCGTGCGCGAAGTCGACCCCGAAGAACCCGACCTCGACCGGCGAGATGCCGCGGCCGACACCCAATAGAAAGCGGCCGCCGCTCATCTGGTCGAGCATGCAGATCTCCTCGATCAGCCGCAGCGGGTGATAGAGTGGTAGCAGATAGACCATCGGCCCGAAGCGCAGCTGCCGAGTCCGTTGCGCGACCGCGGACAGAAAGACACCGGGTGACGGAGCGTAGCCGAGTGGGGTCGCGTGGTGCTCGGCGAGATGGTAGCCGTAAAAGCCCGCGCGATCGTAGGCCTCGACGAGCTCCAGCCGCTCCTCGAAGAGCTGGCCGAGGGGCACCCCGCCGTCATCGAGGTGGTCGAAGATCCCAAAGCGCATTGCCCTTTCTCCCATACGAACGCATCACGCCGCGGCGAGCATCGCGTCGGCGATCTTCTCGGCTGTCATCAAGGTCGGAAAGTTGGTATTGGCGCACGGTACCACCGGGAAAAGCGACGCATCGACCACCCGCAAACCGGCGACGCCGCGTACCCGACCTTGGCTGTCGGTCACCGCCATCGGGTCGTCTTCGGCTCCCATGCGGCAGGTGCAGGTGGCGTGCCACACGCCGATCGTCGCCTTACGGATGAAGTCTTCGAGCGCCTCGTCGTTGCGCATCAATTCGTCGAAGCGGTAGCCCTCGACGATGACCTTCTCGATCATAATCTTCCGCAGCCAGGCCGGGCCATCGAGCAGCTTGGCGATGACGTCGGTGATCATCTTGTTCTTGTTGTTGACGACGCCGATCTTGCGCACGCGCTCGGTATAGCTCGCCGGGAACGGGTCGCTTGTCGCGTCCTGCATCGCGGCGCTCACCTGCATCGCGCCGAGCCGGCGGAAGGCGTCCATCAGCCGCTCGAGGTCACGCCGATCGGACAACAAGTTGAACTCGACGATCGGCTCGGCCCGCCAATCGCGCGAGGTGAGCCTGACCTGACCGGTTTCAGAGAAGGTCTTGTAGACGGCGGCGAGCAATGAGCCGATCTGCTCGCCGACCGCATGCCAGGCCGACTTGCTGACGCCGGCGACAAACATGTCGCCCGGCGGCGCCTCGCCGATCCCCGACGAATAACGCAGGGCGAGCAGGATATGGCGCCGGGTCATGTCGCCCAACCGGCTTGCGGGCTTGATGAAGGATGACACCGAGATCGACGGGTGGTCCATCAGCCGCTGGCCGACCCCCGGCACATGCGCCACGACGTCGATTCCGAGATCGCGCAAATGACCGGCCGGCCCGATTCCGGCGCGCAACAGGTGCGCGGGCGAATGGATGGCACCCGACGAGACGATGACTTCGCCGCCGCGAAACTCGGTCTCTTTGCCGTCGACCAATGCCTTGACGCCGACACAGCGCGTCCCCTCGAACAGCAGCTCCTTGATTTGGGTCAAGGCCGAAATCGTCAGATTGTCGCGCAGCCGCGTTCCCGGATCGAGATAGCCGATCGCCGCCGAGACGCGGCGATCGTAGAGGTTGGAGATCGTGATCGGGAAATATCCGTCTTTGAATTCGGCATTCTGATCCTGGATGTATTCGAACCCGGCCTCCTTGAAGGCCTTTGCGACCGCCTGGGCGTGGCCGTTCCATAGATCGGGGAAGATGCGGCGGACCGGGATGCGGCCGTCCTTGCCGTGCCACGGCCCGTCGAAATCCATGTCGCGCTCGACCTTTTTGAAATAGGGCAGCACCGCGCTCCAGTTCCATCCGACCGCACCGCGCGCCTCCCACTCGTTGTAATCGGTGGGTGCCCCGCGATTGGCGAGCTGGCCGTTGATCGACGAGCCGCCGCCCAACACTCGCGCCTGCTCGTATTTGCGCAATGGCGGGCGGTCTTCCTCCGGTCGGTTGTGCGAGACGACCTCGGTGTGGACTTTGAGCTCGGTCCAATGAAAGCGCGGATCGAAATAGGCGGTGCCCGGATAGCTGTCGAGTATCTCCGGCGGCACCTTGCCGTGCGGCGTGTCCTGACCGGCTTCGCACAGCAGCACCTTGTTACCGCTCTTGGCCGACAGCCGGTTGGCCATGACCGACCCGGCTGACCCGCCCCCGACGATGATGTAATCGTAGGTCATTTCCCCCCCTCTCGGGCTCCATCCGCGACTTTCTTGTGCGGTTGATGTAATGCAGTCCCGGATGGCCGGGTCAAGTCCGAGGTACCGTTGAGCGCAGCCCAGTTTGCCGTGTCGGTCGAAGACCGCTATTTCGAGGACTACGTACCTGGCGACGTCTACGAATACGGAGAGATTCCGGTCACCGAAGTCGAGATTGTCGAGTTCGCCCGCCGCTACGACCCGCAACACATTCATGTCGACTTTGAGCGGGCGGCCCAAGGTCCCTTTGGCGGGTTGATCGCGAGCGGCTGGCATACCGCGGCGATGATGATGCGGCTGATCGTCGACAATTTTCTGCCGAGGAATTCGAGCCTCGGCTCGCCCGGTATAGACGAACTACGCTGGCTGCGCCCGGTTCGGCCAGGTGACGTGCTGAGCATTCGCCTCTCGATCCTCGAAGCGACGCGCTCGCGATCAAAGCCCGACCGAGGCGTCGTGCGGACCCTCTGCGAGGTGCTGAACCAAGACCGAGCGGTCGTCATGAGCATGAAGGCGATGAACATCATCGCCTGCCGGAGCACTCCTTGAAGGTCGGCATCGTCGCGGACCTGCATTGCAATGTCGCGGGCCTCGCGCGGGCCCTGAGCATCATCGGCGATGTCGACGAATTGATTTGTCTTGGTGACAGCATCTGGGAATACCGT
>JAFAHQ010000289.1 GCA_019237135.1 Alphaproteobacteria bacterium | reverse complement strand
ATTACCGCGATCCGAAGGCTTTGCCGAACCTCGAAGCGCTGCAAAAGAATGTCGATCTGCAGCACCAGCTCGGCTTTCTGCGTTCGCCGCTCGAGGTCAAGAAATATGCCGACTTCAGCCTCGTAACCGAAGCCGCCAAGCGCCTCGACACGACCGCAACCCAGTAAGACGGTTACACCGTCGTCGGCTCCTGCGCCTCCTGATGCCAGATCAAGAGACGCCGGCGCAACGCGGCCATACCTTTGACGAGGCACAACCCGGCGACCGCGATTTCGACAATGCCGGCGAAGACACCGGGGGAGTCGGCAAACCGTGAGGCCTCAATCATCGCGCCTCCCAAGCCCTGGCCGGCCATCAGCATTTCGGTGACGATTGTCACAATCATCGAGACCGGGAGCGCCACCTGGAGGCCGGTCATGATCTGCGGTAATGCCGCTGGCAGAATGATCTCGCGGAGCAGCTGCCGCTCGCCGGCACCGAGGCTGCGCGCTGACCAAAGCAACTCGCGGTCGATCCCTTCGGCCGCGGCCATCGTCGCAACGATCACAGGGAAAATGGCGTTGAAGGCGGCCATCGAGATCTTCGAGACGTCGTAGAGACCCAGCCACAACATAAAGATCGGCAGGAAGGCGATCTTCGGCATCGGAAAACCGACCGAGACGATTGGATCGAAAAACCAGCGGATGAATTTGTTGCGGGTCATCACGATGCCGAGCACAACGCCGCCGACGGCAGCGATCGCGAACCCGGCCAAAGCGCGATAGAGCGTCAAACCGAGATTGATCATCAGCTCGTCCGAGAGCAGATCGTCCCAGACTCGCTCCAGCACCACCGACAACGGCGGCAGCAGAAACGAGCTGACCACGCCGCGACGCGACAACACTTCCCAGGCGAGGACGAGCGCGAGCAGCGGCAGGGCGCCGGCGACGCGCCGCGCAATCGCCGCGCCGAGCAAATCGGGACGCAGTCCGGCTGCTGCCGGGCGCGCCAGAACCAAGCTGTCCGAACCCGCTATTCGCGCCATGCGAGAACCCGCCGCATCAGCATCAGGTAACCGCGGTCGGCGGCAAAGCCCAAACCCGCCACGGTCATCACCACCGCGAACATGGCATCATAGACGCCGCCATCGCCGAGAAAGCCGATCATGTAGCCCAATCCCTGCCGGGCGACGATCAGTTCGGAGGCGACGAGCAAGACAAAGGCGAAGGCGAGCGCCGTGCGGATGCCGCTCGACAATTCAGGCAACGCGCTCGGCAGGACGACTTCCCACAGGACCCGTGCGCGGCTGGCGCCGAGGCTGCGCGCCGACCAGATCAGCACCTGCTCAGTGCCGCGCGCTCCGTTGAACGCGCTCAAGGTGACCGGAAGCATGCAGCCGACAAAGATCACTGCGACCTTCGACGCGTCGCCAAAACCCAACCACAGCACCATGACCGGTATCAGTGCCGATTTCGGCATCGGGTAGAAGAATTGAACGATCGGATTGACGACGACTCGAACCGGAAGGTACCAGGCCATCAGCACGCCGACGGCACTACCGCAGATGATCGCCAGGCCGAGCCCAGCAGCGCCGCGCGAGATCGAGGCGACGCTATTGGCCCACAGATCGCCGCTCACCGCGAGGTCGACCCAAGCCCTCGCGACCGTGTCGAGCGGCGGCAATGCTGCGGGCGAGACAATACCAAGCCGCGACACCGCCTCCCACGCAATGGCGAGCAGCAAGAGCGGCGCATAGCGCGGCAACACCCCGGTCATGCGTTAGCGCCGCGTTTTCTCGGACACCGATGCTGCCGCATTCTTGCGAACGATGAGCCGGCGCCTATATGCCGTGTGATAAAGTCAATTATCAAAGACATATTCATGAGAATAAATCAAGCCGCCTATCATGCTGCTAAATTCCTCTGCCAATCCGCTGCCGACCCGATAACATTCCGCTGCCGGCCGGCTCTGCCCAATGTGAGCCAAGGCGCTGATATACAAGAAATTCTCACCGTCGAGAGGACGCTTTTTTGACGCGAAATCGGTTTTTTCCCTGTCGGCAGGGGAAATTGCCGGCGCAGGGCCCGATCATGGTGCGCCGCGTTGGGCGAGGATCGCTTCGCCGCGGACCAGATTCCACACATGATCGACCATCTCGACAAAGGCCGGACTGCGGGGGAGCCCCGGATCATCTTTGTCAAAGCGGCTCTCGACGATCTCCTTGATATGACCGGGGCGGGCCGACATCACCGCGATCCGGTCGGCAAGAAACACCGCCTCGTGCACATCATGGGTGACGAAGACTACGGTCTTGCGCGAACGCTGCCAGATATTGAGGAGTTCGGCCTGCATCAAGCTGCGGGTCTGCGCATCGAGCGCGCCGAACGGCTCGTCCATCAGCAGAATCTGCGGGTCGATCGCCAATGTCCGGGCAATCGCCGCGCGCTGCTTCATGCCGCCCGAGAGCTGCGAGGGGTAGCTGTCCTCGAAACCGCCGAGCCCGACGAGGTCAATGAACTCGCGCGCACGACGGGTGCGCTCATCGCGCGGGATATCCTGCTTTTCGAGACCGTAGAGCACGTTCTGAAGCACCGTCTTCCACGGAAACAGCGCAAAATGCTGGAAGACGATGCCGCGGTCGGGGCCGGGTCCCGCGATCGGCCTGCCCTCGACACGGATCGCACCGTGCTCCACCGGGAGGAACCCGCCTACGAGGTATAAAAGGGTACTTTTCCCGCAGCCGCTCGGGCCGAGCAGCGCTACGAACTCGCGGTCGCCTATGTTGAGCGACACGTTGTCGAGCGCATTTACCGGGCGGCCGCGTGGCGGTCGGTAGACGTGGCTGACCCGGTCGATGACGATCTGCGCCGCTGCGTCGCGGTTCTCAGCCAACTTGGTGGTGGATGAAGTCGGCGATCAAGCCGAGCGCGCGCAAGGCATCTGGTGCCGTGGGATCGCGGGCGATGAAGGCGTGCGGTTGGCCTGGGAAGCTGTGAAACGAGATCGAACCGCCGGCCTTCGTGTAAGCCGCGGCAAAGTTGGCCGCCATGTCGGGGGTCAGATTGTCGTCGGCCGTACCCTGCATGATCAGCGCGGGAGGCTTCTCGATGGGCTCACCGCCTTCGACGATCAGCTGGGGGTTGCCTTCGGCCATCGCTTCCTCGGAGGGCCAGAACTGATGGTGGGCCTCCACCAGCCGTTCATTCCCGCGCTCGCGCACCGCGTGATACCGAGCGAGGGGATCGGCCACCGGCCAGCAGACGACTGCAAAGGCGAGGCTGGCGTCGGGCCCGGCCAGCGGGAGGGTGGCATAGCGGGGATCGCGCGGACGCAGCGCGTTGAGCAGCAGCAAGTGCCCGCCTGACGAGGTGCCAAGACCACCGACGAGCTCGATACGCGTTGCAAACCGCTCCGCGTTCGCCTTCAAGAAACGGATGCCGAAATTCACGTCGGCGACGGTCTCGGGATAGCGCAGGGCCGGCGGCATGCGAAAGTCGATCGACAGCATGACGATGCCGTGCGCCGCGAGATACTCACCGATCGCGATATTGTTCAGCCGGTCGCCCGACGTCCACGCGCCTCCGTGGACTTCGAGCACCGCGGGGAAGGGCCCCGCGCCTTCCGGCCGGTAATATCGCGCGAGCAGCGGCGCACTGCCTTGCGGGCGCAAATATTCGAGGTCTTCTGCGTGAATGGGCATGACGGGCGCTCGGGCTGGTAGGCGGTGCCGCGGCAGCGTATCACATCGGCGGCTTGACCCCATCCTTCTCGGCCGTCACCCGGGCGGCGGAAAGCGTGCCATCGTCTTTCTTAAGCGCCACGATGAAGATCGCCGCGCCGGGCTTCAACAGGCTCGTGTCCCCGGTCCCGTAACCGAAAATCGGCGTATCGGGTCCGACGACGATTTCAGATTCGCCGCCCTTGTAGGTGACCTTCAAAGTTTGCCCTTGCGGCGCGCCGGTAATGCCGGACACGGTGGCATTGGTCATCAGGCTTTCGGGCATCAGATCCCAGGCGTATTGTCCCTCGCCCAAGCCGCGCATCGCCTCGGGAAAGATGCGCAGCTCGACCGAGTGGTTCTTGCCGTCGGTCCCCTTGCTGGAGGTCGTGGCGACAAAGTCGCCGGCCTTGATGTCGCCAAGGCTCTTCTTGACGAGGTAGGCGACAGTGACGTTCGGGGCGAGCGCGATCATCACCTGCTGGCCCTCGCGCGACTTGACCGTGAGGGCTTGGCCGTCAAGCTTCTCGACCGTACCGCGGATGCGCGTGGGCGTACCCTGAGGGGCCTGCTGGGCGCCGGCCGGCACGGCCATCAGAGCGATCAATGCGCCGGCGAACAGCAATTTCATTGGCATAGCGATTCCTTCCCTGTTCGTTGGTGGGCAGAGGTGGGGTTTTTAGCACGAACCATCCGGCGCACGAGTTTTGGCACATCTCACGATTTGGTGACCTCTCAGTCCGTTCTCCTTACTGCGTCGGCCGATAGGGTTTGCCGAGCGCTCGGGGTGGGCGCGCCGTGCCGACGAAGCCGGCCAAAATTGCGACAGTGATCAGATAGGGGAGCGCCTGGATCAGCTGCACCGGTACCGTACCGATACCAGGCAGCACGACCCCTTGCAGGCGAGCCTGCACCGCGTCGGCAGCGGCGAAAAGCAGGCAGGCGGCGAGCACCGGCCACGGCCGCCACTTGCCAAAGATCAGCGCCGCGAGCGCGAGATAGCCCCGTCCGGCGCTCATGTCGCGCAGAAAGCCGTTGCCTTGGGCCATCGACAGGCAGACACCGGCGACCCCACACAATGCCCCGTTTACCGCGAGCGCCGCAAAGCGCAGGCGGGCGACCGATAGCCCCGCGGCGGCTACCGCTTCAGGGCTCTCGCCGACCGCCCGCAACCGCAACCCCAAGCGGGTGCGGGCCAGCACGAGAGCAGTCAGCGGCACAGCGAGCCAGGCAATATAGACTGGCAGGCTGTGCCCGCTAATAACCGTAGCATAAACTCGTCCGA
>JAFAHQ010000128.1 GCA_019237135.1 Alphaproteobacteria bacterium | reverse complement strand
TCTGGCGCGAGTGGGCAGGGAAAGGGCGTCGGCTGTCATGCCGGCCTCCCTCTAGGCCAGCTTCTTTGTCATATAGAACCGCGTATGGCCGGGCGGCTCGCAATCGATCCGGGCGGCGACCTCCCAACCCTGCTTCAGGTAAAAGCCGGGCGCCTGAAAGTGGAGTGTGGACAACACGGCGCGGGTACAGCCGCGTCGCCGCCCTTCTTCCTCTGCCATGGCGAGGATCCGGCTGCCAAGCCGGCCGCGCCGCAAATCCTCCGGCAGAAAAACCGCATCCACCCGCAACAGGCCGAGCGACGTGCGGCCGAGCAGACCACCGACGACTTTCTTGGTTTCGGGATCGGTAACAAGGACGGCGACTGCACGACTGTCCGAGTATCCCGCCTGCGCCTCGTTGTAGGCGCGCAACCCGTCAGTGATCACCGCGCGCTCGTCGTCGTCGGGTGCATCGATCAGCGTCATTGTGGTTTCAGCTTCAATGGCCACGGCGTGTCCTCCGCGACTAAATCCGGATCACACCCTAAGCGCGCGGTCCCCCCGTGACCAGCAGAGCTTCGCAGAGGAGTAGCGCACCCGGCCCGCGGGCTATATCAATCCGCTCACATGCCGCAGAGCCGACCAGCCTTTCCGACACCTGCGGTCTTCGATGACAAAGACAATCATGTTCTGCCCAAAGTGATCGGGCTCTACATGGTCTTGATCGCCGCGAACCTGTTCGCCTGGGCTTGGGCCTTCGCGGCGTTTCACGGCTACCCTTTGTTGTTGGGAACGGCGCTCATCGCCTACGGTTTCGGGCTGCGGCATGCGGTCGATGCGGACCACATCGCCGCGATCGACAATGTCACCCGTAAATTGATGCAGGCGGGCAAGCGGCCGATTGCTGTCGGGTTCTTCTTTTCTCTCGGCCATTCGACCGTCGTGATTGCGGTCGCGACCTTGATCGCCCTGACGGCGAGCAGCCTTCAGCTGAGCTTTCCTGGACTGATCGAGGCTGGGGGCCTGGTCGGCACGTTGGTCTCGGTGATTTTTCTCTTCGCCATCGCGGCGATCAACCTCGTCGTGCTCGTCGGTGTCTATCGAGTCTTCCGGCGGGCAAAGCGCGGGGAAGTTTATGCCGACGAGGAGATAGCCTTTTTTCTTGCCCAGAGGGGGCTGCTCAGTCGGCTGTTCCGAACCCTGTTCCGGTTGATCTCCCGCAGCTGGCACATGTTGCCGCTCGGGTTTCTGTTCGGACTCGGCTTTGACACCGCGACGGAAATCGGCTTGCTCGGAATCTCCGCTGGAGAAGCCTCCAAAGGCCTGTCGATGTGGTCGATCCTGGTGTTTCCGGCGTTGTTCACGGCCGGCATGTCTCTCGTCGATACCAGCGACGGCGTCCTGATGGTCGGCGCCTATGGCTGGGCATTCGTAAACCCGCTTCGCAAGCTCTACTATAATCTGACGATCACCGGCATCTCTGTCATCGTCGCCGTCATTGTCGGCGCGATCGAAGCCTCGGGGCTGGTTGCCGAACGGCTCGGCCTCACGGGTGGCATATTGAACGCCATCCACTTTGCAGCAGGCAACTTCTCCACCCTCGGCTATCTCATCGTCGGGATCTTCGCGGGGAGTTGGCTCGCCTCGTTCGCGATCTACCGCGTGACGGGCTATCACAAGATTGGCTCCCTCTGACCATGGCCGCCTTTATGGATGGCTGGGGGCCACAGGTTTGAGGTCCTGTGTCGAACCGGCTGGCCGGTCACCGCCATTCGAGCACTGGGACGCGGCGCCACAGACGGCGGCCTTCGAGAATCTGGCACGTGGCGAGCACCGGCAGTCCGAGCGCAAGGTCGCGCGCTCTCTTCAACAGAGAAAGAGCGAGGGCCATGTCCGGTGTCAGCCCAAAACTTCCGCCGAGCAGGATGTACGCCCCCTCCTGGACGCCGACCGCATTCGGCACGGCGAAGGCGACACTACGGGCGGCGTATAGCAGGCCCTCGATCACCAGCACCACTCCGAAGTCGAGCGGCGCACCGGCAAACCGCAACGCGAGCCAGGCTTCGGTGGTGGCGGCGACCCAGCAGACGAGATGGATGACAAAACTAGCGAAAAGTCGAATACGCCGCCCGTAAATAGCGGTGATGGCCGCATGAAGCGCGGCAGCGCTGGCGGCGGTGCTCTCAAGCCAATCGCGACCGAGCGTTCCGGCGAGGCGATCGATTAGAGCAAATCCCCGTCGCTGGGCGACCACCAAGCCCACCGCGAGAATTCCGGCGGCGGCGAGCCCGATCCCGACGGGGATTGCAACCGGCGCACCGGGCCGCAGCCAAATCAGCCACCCGAGCGCCAACCCAGTGAAGGCGATTTGCGAAACGAATTCAACGCTGACGTCGACGATCGTGCTCGCCGCTGCGGCGGCTCCGGGGACGCCCGCAAAAGCGATCGCCCGAGCGCCAAGCAGGTAACCGCCGACCTGCGAAAGCGGCAAAACTTCGGAGCCCGAATCACGCACAAGGCGTCCCCAAATTGGGGGCCATATGCTGGTCCCGGGCAACAGCGCCCACCAAGCGATCCCCATCACCGCCATCAAGGCGAGGTGGATCAGGCAGATCGTTACGAACCCCGCCCAGCCGACGGCGAGCAGCGAACGAATGACGGCGTCCGCGCCAAAATAGCCGACCAGTATCCCGATCAACGCCAGCCCCGCCATCGCGGCAAGAAGCGAGACGAGCTTCACACGCTCTTTTTCCGCACCCCACCCGCGCGGGAACCCAAACGCAGCCCGGCGAGCGCAATATCGGCGAGCCTCGGCAGGAAGTGAGGTTGCAGCAGGGCGGGATCGAAGCCTTCCATGCGCCGAGAATGCTCCGAGCGGCACTCCTCGACAAAACCGCGCAGCGTAAAGCCGTCGAGAAACACACTTGCCTGCGTCGCCGAAAAGTCCTTCCCGTCATTTTCGCTGCGCCCGCGCCAGACTGTTCCAACCAACCGACCAATCGCCCGGGCGTAGTAATGCGCAGCGGTTGCGCCGCGCAGCCACGGCGCACCGAGACCGCGAGCTACCTGTTGCCACGCCATCCAATTAATAAAGAAAACGATATGGCGGGTTTCCTCATGGATCAGCGTTTCGAAGATCTCGAACATCGCTTCCGGCAGGAAATGGGCGCAGCGCGCGATCTTGAACACACCAAATCCGAGAAATGCATCCAGGCACTCGCCGTAACCGAAATCAGCGAAGGCACGGAGGAGGTTACCATTCGGCGGATCTGGCAGGCGCTCCTCAGCGACGACGCCGTAACGCTGAATCATCAGCCGCAACAGCTCGGCGTGACGCGCCTCTTCGAATCCCTGGAGCGTAACCGCCTCGCGCACCAGCGGATCGGTGATCGTCGCGGCGTAAGCGTCAACGATCACACCCGCTCTGCGTTCGGTATAGAGCACCTCCTGCCAGAACGGGATCGCCCGCAAACGCCCAAGGGCGGCTTCGTCGAGATCGGGCCACGCCAAGGCCGCAGGGTCGAACCGGCAATGACTTGCGATAAACTCGCGGCAGAACCGCTCCTTGTGCTCGTTGGAGCCGATTTTCATAGCGCTGCCGCGCCCGAGCTTGATCGCGGCAGGAAGCGGCGGACAAACCGCAGGAGGCACGGCACCACCATCGGCCGCAGCAGCCGCGGGTCATATCCCGAAAGGCGGCGATCGTTCTCTGCCAGGCACACATCGATCAGTGCCCTGATGGAAAGATCGGGGGCACCGACTGACTTGCTGCCCGTCAGGGTAAAGTTGTTGTCCTGGCGCGCCATTCCCCCCTCTCGATCGTCGGCAGCGCCGAACCCCCGCGCGATGCCGATCCGCTCCCAAACAAGAAAAGCCCAGACCGCAAGGATTTTGGCCCAAAAGATCGGCCGCCGCCATAGCCGCAGGTTGCGCCAGTGCCACGCCACCCAATTGACAAAGAAAAGTATGTGGCGACCTTCCTCCTGCATGACCGGCTCGAATGTATCGACCAGGGCAGGCGGGAAAAACCCCGAACTTTTTGCCAGCGCGAACAGGCCGAAAGCGAAGACGCTGTCGATGCACTCGCTGAAGCCGGTGACCATGAAGGCCCATTCCGGATCGCGCGGCCGATGGTACTCAGGTTCCTCGGCCAAGCAAATGCCGTAGGCCTGGACGAGATTGGAAAGGACTTCCTTGTGTCGTCCTTCCTCAAAACCGTCGAGCTCGATCGCGCGTTGCAGCAACGGATCGCTGATCGCTTCACCGTAGCTCAAAACGCGCAAACGAGCCCTGCCCTCGGTTTGCACCGCAATGTCCCAGATCGGCAAGCTGACGAGGCGACAGTGCGCTTCGGGCTCGAGCGCCGGCCAATCGATGATCGACGGCTTGTAGGGATTGTGCGTATCGAGCAACATATGGCAGAAGGCGGCCTTGTGTCCCTCGCTGCCTGGAACGATCGGGCCGCGAGGCGTAGCTGCCCATACCCGAGCGGCACGGTCGGCCGCCGCGACCACCGCGTCATCAGACACGAGCCTGCCCTCTCCTCTTCCAGTTACCGACGACATGGCGCCCCCTGCACCATCGTTCGAACAGACCCGTCGAGAACGCTGTCGCTCGCAGCACTGTTCCGAGCCGGCGTTGACTTGCTACACCGGCTCCCTTATATAGCCGCCTCCGCTTGATAAAGACGCCTTAATTCGGAGCCGGTGCTGTGAAGCGCACTTACCAGCCCAGCAACCTCGTTCGCAAGCGCCGCCATGGATTCCGGGCACGCATGGCGACGGTAGCGGGCCGGAGAGTGCTGGCGTCGCGGCGGGCAAAGGGCCGTAAACGTCTATCCGCTTGAGCCTCTGATCTCGGCTAACCCTCCCCAGCCACCACGAAATTTGACGGATGGCGGGCTTGTAACGCTCAAGACCCGCGCCGATTTCCTGCGTGTCGCTGCCACCCGCCGCCGGGCAGTAACACCCGGTCTGATCTTGCAAACCGCGCGTCGGCCGGAGGGATCAGGGTGCATCGCGTTGGTCCGCGTCGGGTTCACCGCAAGCCGAAAGATCGGCAACGCCGTAACCCGCAATCGTGCGAAGCGGCGGCTGCGCAGCGCGGCGGCGTCGATCCTGTTGGATAAGGGAAAGCCGGGAACCGATTATGTGCTTATCGCGCGTGCGAGCACGGTTGACCGGCCGTACGATGCCCTCATCGCCGATCTCAAAGCGGCGTTGCGCCGGGTCAATCAGCACACACAGAGAAGTTGGCCAGGTGCCGTCGAGGAGAAGTGAGATGGAGCCGCCAAACCCTGGGCGAGTGCTAAACTGGGCTCTGCAAATGATGATTCGCTGCTATCAACTCTCGATCTCGCCGCTGCTTCTGCCGTCCTGCCGCTATTTGCCTACCTGTTCGGATTATGCGTTAGAGGCAATCGGTCGGCACGGCGCGCTTGTCGGACTCGGACTTGCTTTGCGGCGGCTCGCCCGCTGCCACCCTTGGGGCGGCAGCGGGTACGATCCAGTGCCGGCGGCTCGCGGTCTCGCTCGATCGCGGCCGGGCGTCGGCTCCTGAGACCGAGATGGAACAGCGCAACCTCCTGATCGCGATCGTCCTTTCGGTCGGAATCTTGATCGCTTTTCAGTTTGTGTTTGAGCGGATGCGCCCTGCGCAACCGCCCGGGCTAAATCCGGGAACGCCGGTGACCGCGCCCGCGGCACCGTCAAAGGTGAGCCAATCGGCAACGCCCGCCCAAGGCACCGCCACGACCGCCCCCGGCGTTGCGCCAACGCAGGCGGCCGAAACGCGCGAGGCGGCGATCGTCGAGCAACCCCGCGTTAAGATTGATACACCGCGGTTGCACGGCTCGATCAACCTTCTGGGGGCTCGGCTCGACGACCTGACACTCGCCAATTACCATGAAACGGTCAACCCGAAGAGCCCGGAGGTCGTGCTGTTGTCGCCGGCCGGTACGGAGAACCCGTATCTAGCCGAATTCGGCTGGGTCGCCGCGAGCTCGGACATAAAGCTTCCCGGACCGCAAACCCGCTGGGCGTCATCGGGTAGCACGCTGACTCCGACGAGTCCGGTGACTCTGACCTGGGATAATGGTCAGGGGCTTGTCTTCGGCCGCATGATCAGCGTTGACAAGAATTACATGTTCACTGTCACCGACTCGGTCCGCAATACCGGCAACACGCCGGTCAAATTGTCGCATTACGGGCTGGTCAGCCGAACCGGTACTCCTCATGTAGCCGGTTATTACATTTTGTTCGAAGGGATGATCGGTTATCTCGACGGTTCGCTGCAGGAGGTTAAGTATTCCTCGCTCAATCCCGACAAACCCCTGGACTACGGGTCGAATGGCGGTTGGCTCGGCTTCACCGACAAGTACTGGCTCACTGCACTCGTCCCGCCACAGCACGAGGGGATCAAGGCGCGTTTTACCCACACGGTCGATGCGGGCGTCGATCGCTATCAAACCGACTACCTCGGACCTGAAATCACTGTTTCGCCCGAGGGCGCTGCCGAGTCGTCGGCCCGTTTGTTTGCCGGAGCGAAAGAAGTTAATCTGCTCGACGCCTACGAGCGTTCCGGGATTCCGCTCTTCGACCATGCCATCGATTTCGGCTGGTTCTACTTTCTGACCAAACCAATCTTTTTGACGCTCCAGTTCTTCGACAGGCTTCTCGGTAATTTCGGCCTGGCGATCCTGCTGCTTACCCTGTGTGTCAAGCTGCTTTTCTTCCCGCTGGCTAACAAATCCTACAACGCGATGAGCAAGATGAAGCTGCTGCAGCCCGAGATCCAGAAACTGCGGGAGCGCTTTCCCGACGACAAGGCTCGTCAGCAGCAGGAGATGATGGCGCTCTACAAGCGTGTCGGTGCGAACCCGTTGGCAGGCTGCCTACCGATCGTGATCCAGATCCCGGTCTTCTTCTCGCTCTACAAGGTGTTGTTCGTAACGATCGAGATGCGGCATGCGCCGTTCTTCGGCTGGATCCACGATCTTTCGGCGCCGGACCCGACATCCTTTGCCAACCTCTTCGGCCTCCTACCGTTTACGCCGCCTGTGATCCTGGCGATCGGCGCCTGGCCGTTGATCATGGGTCTGACGATGTATCTCCAGCAAAAGCTTAATCCGCAGCCCGTCGACCCGGTCCAAGCCCGTATGTTTATGTTCCTCCCGATCGTCTTCACCTACATGCTGGCCTCTTTTCCTGCTGGGCTGGTGATCTATTGGGCATGGAACAATTTACTTAGCATTGGCCAGCAATGGACGATAATGCACCGCGCGGGTGCCGCCTGACAGCGGCCAATGCGATGACTGAGGTCTCTGCGGAGATATTTCCGCCGCGCGCCGTCGATCTTGATCTGGTTGAAGTCGGACGCCGCCTTTTCTCTCGCGAGGCCCGCTTCATCGCAGGCGCTTCCACAGCTGCCGCGCTCCCCGGCGATACATTACCCGAGATCGCCTTCGCCGGGCGCTCGAACGTCGGCAAGTCCAGCCTCGTCAACGCATTGACCGGGCGCCGGACCCTCGCGCGAATTTCGAACACCCCGGGTCGCACTCGACAGATCAACTTCTTCGATCTCGACGAGCGCTTGATGCTCGTGGATCTGCCGGGTTACGGCTATGCCGAAGCGCCGAAGATTGAGATGAGGCGTTGGACCGCCCTGCTGAGCCGCTATCTGCAGACCCGCGCGGCCTTGCGAAGGGTCTGCCTATTGATCGATTCGCGTCACGGCATCAAGGCGGTAGACCACCCCTTGATGCTCTTACTCGACGATGCGGGGGTTTCTTACCAGATCGTTCTGACCAAGACCGACAAGCTCGAAGCCGGCGAACTCGCGCTGACCGCCGAGCGGACCCGCGGCGAGATGGCCGCCCATGCGGCGGCGCATCCCGAAATCCACCTGACGAGTGCCCTGAAGCGGCGCGGTATTATCGCATTGCGTGCGATGCTCAGCGGCTTTGCCGTTTTTCCCGCACCGGCTTCCGCCGTGGCGGTGGCCGAGCCGCCACGATAGAGTGCGCACCTCAATCGGCTCAGCGACAGAACCTCTATTGTCTTCTGTGATCCCGAGCTCCGCTCCTTTGGCCAAGGCCGCGGTTCTGGCTGAGGCGCTGCCTTATATGCGCCGCTACGCCGGCCGGACTCTCGTTGTCAAGTACGGCGGCCATGCGATGGGCGATCCGACGGTCGGCGACGGGTTCGCCCGCGACGTCGTCCTCCTCAAGCAGGTGGGCATCAACCCGATCGTTGTTCACGGCGGCGGGCCGCAGATTGCCCAGATGCTGCAGCGCCTCGGCATTAAGAGCACCATCGTTGATGGGTTGCGGGTTACCGATGCGGCGACGATGGAAGTGGTCGAGATGGTTCTCGCTGGGACGATCAACAAGCAGCTCGTCTCGGCTATCAACGCCGAAGGAGGTTGCGCGATAGGGCTTTGCGGTAAGGATGGCGGCTTGATCCAGGCGAGGAAAATGGTCCTCACGCGGGTCGAGGCCGGTACCAAGACCGAAATCGATCTCGGTTTTGTCGGCGAGCCGCAGCGGATCGCTGCCGGCGTACTCGATGCCTTCAAGCAGTCCGACATCATTCCAGTCATTGCCCCGATCGGCGTCGGCTCGCAGGGCGAGACCTACAATATCAACGCGGACACGGTCGCAGGTGCCGTCGCGGCCGCAGTCAAGGCGACACGGCTGCTGCTGTTGACCGATGTTGCTGGGGTGCTAGACGCAGACAAGAGGCTGATCTCGGAAATCCCCACGGCGAGCGCACGGCGACTGATCGCCGAGGGCGTCATCTCGGGCGGTATGATCCCCAAGGTCGAGACCTGCCTTCAGGCGCTCGATGGCGGGGTCGAGGCAGCGGTGATCCTCGACGGGCGGGTGCCGCATGCGATCCTCCTCGAGCTGTTTACCGACGCCTCGGGTGTGGGAACCTTGATCCATGCCGGCTAGGGCGATTTCTATGCCGGCGACGGGCGGCCGGCCCTTGGGCGAGATCGAGACCTGGATCTTTGATCTCGATAACACGCTCTACCCGGTCTCTTGTCGACTTTTCGACCAGATCCATGCGCGGATGACGCGCTTTATTGCCGAGCGCCTGGACCTAACGCCAGAGGTGGCACTGATAGTTCAGAAAACCTATTTCCGCGAGCACGGGACGACCTTGCGGGGGTTAATGACGGTCGACCGGATCGACCCTGACGACTTTCTCGCGTTTGTGCACGAGGTCGACCTATCCGGTGTTCCCCGAGATCCCGTTCTCGTTGCCGCCCTATCGGCCCTGCCCGGTCGCAAAATCATCCACACCAACGGCTCCCGACGCCACGCAGAACGGCTGCTCGATCATCTTGGGATCGCCGCGTCGTTTTGCGGCATCGTCGACATAGCCGTCGCGGATTATCAGCCAAAGCCGGCGCTCACGGGCTACCATGAGCTGTTGCGGCGGCATCGGGTGGCCCCGGCAAGCGCGTTGATGATCGAAGACATGGCGAAGAACCTCGTCCCCGCAGCAACGCTCGGGATGACGACGGCTTGGGTCCGCAGCCCGGTCGACTGGGCCGCGGCGCGCTCGGAGGGCGATCACGTTCACCACGTGGTTGATAATCTCGGTCGCTTTCTGACCGATATCTACCGAGGAAGAGAACGAAACGCCGCTTGAAAACGCCGCCGCGATGATCACCTCGGCGTCATGGGTGTTGCCGATACTATCCGTGCTAAATTGACGGAGCGGTTCACTCCAATCCGGCTTGAGATTAGCGACGAGTCGTACCGCCACGCTGGACATGAGGGCGCCCGGCCCGGGGGAGAGACGCATTTTACAGTTGTGATTGTCTCCGCGGCCTTTCTTGGCGAGGGCCGGGTCGCCCGGCAGCGCTTGGTCTATCAGACGCTGGCCGAAGAACTAGCGACGCGCGTCCACGCCCTGTCGCTGACGGCGCTCGCGCCGGCTGAGGACATGCGCTGAGACAGGCGTTTACGCCGCCCCGTCGAGGAAATCGCTGAGCTCGCCGAGCGGCGCATCCTTCATCACGAACGCCTCGCCGATCCGCCGCGGCAGAATGAGTGTGATCCGGCCATCTCGGACCTTCTTATCTTTGCTCATATGGGCGATCAACCGGTCGGCGGGTATGCCCGCCAATCCAATCGCCGAGAGCTGCGTTGGCAGGCCCATCTCATTTAGGTGACGTCGTACCCGCTCCGCCTCTTCCGCCGCGACGAGACCCATATGCGCAGCGAAGTCGAAGGCCAAAACCATGCCAAGCCCGACCGCCTCGCCGTGCAGCAGCTTCGCACTGAACCCGGTCTCGGTCTCCAGGGCGTGTCCGAAGGTATGACCGAAATTCAGCAATGCGCGGTCGCCTTCCTCGCGCTCGTCCGAGGCAACGATGTCGGCCTTCATCGCGCAGCTCGTCATCACTGCGCGACGCAACGGCGCCGGCGCCAAGTCACAGACCGCGCGGCCTTCGGCCTCGAGCCAGGCGAAGAACTCGACATCGCGGATCAGCCCGTATTTAACGATTTCCGCGTAGCCAGCGAGCAGCTCGCGACGGGGTAAGGTCATCAAGGTGGACATGTCGGCGAGGACCAGCCGAGGCTGGTAGAAGGCGCCGATCAGGTTCTTGCCGATGCGGATATTGATCCCGGTCTTGCCGCCGACCGAGCTGTCGACTTGGGCCAACAATGTTGTCGGGATCTGCGCGAAATCGATCCCGCGCAACAATGTTGCTGCAGCAAACCCCGTAACGTCGCCCACGACCCCACCGCCGAGCGCTACCAACATCGTCCCGCGCTCGATGCCGAACGCGAGGATCTTCTCCGCCAGCCTGCCGAAATGGTCGAGATCTTTCGTCTCCTCGCCCGGCGGCAGCAAGACTGTGTGATGGGCGATCCCGGCTTCGCTGAGGCTATCGCGCAACCGGGGGAGGCAATGCCGGGCAACCGTCTCGTCGGAAACGATGACCACCTGGCGGCGGCGCAGCAGAGGCTGGATCTCGCGGCCGGCGCTCTCGATCAGTCGCGGCCCGACGACGATCTCATAGGCGCGATCACCCAGCTCGACCCGCAGTCTTTCGATTTCGTCGGTCATTTTTCGGCCTCCGCCTCAGGCGGCGTTGTCGCCAGCGGGCAGCTGGCGAGAGCTGTAATGGCGCGTGTCACCGTAAATTCCGGTGATCCCTCGCTACTGTCTACGATCACGTCAGATTCGGCGTAGACCGGATAGCGCTTTTCAATCAGCTCGCTGAGGATCGCCCTGGCATCCCCGGACTTGAGCAGTGGCCGATTGCCGCGGCGCGACACCCGAGAAACAAGAACGTCGAGTTCCGCCCGCAGCCACAACGAGACGCCGCGGCGCTCGATCACCTCACGGGTCGTCTGGTCCATGAAGGCGCCGCCCCCGGTAGCCAATACATGGACCGGCTGGTCGAGCAGCCGGGTGATGACCCGGCGCTCGCCGTCGCGGAACACCCGCTCTCCGCGATTGGTAAAAATCTCCTCGATGCTCTCGCCAGCGGCTATCTCGATCTCACGATCAGAATCGAAGAAGGGCAGATTGAGCCGCGCCGCCAGCCGGCGGCCGATTTTGGATTTTCCCGCCCCCATCAAACCGACAAGGACGATGGTTCGGCATGGGACAAACCGGGGTGCCGGAGCGGTTCGCCGTTGCGTTACCACCGTGTCAATCTCCACTCGGATGTGCTCCGCGTCCGCCGCTCTTTTTTCCCGGCGCGCCGAAAGGGTACTAGCATATCCTGCAACCAGGTGGTCAATCGACGCACGCCGATCGGAGAATCTGAGACGCGAAATAAGAGTTTGGGGGCATGGGGAAGGTCACCATCGCATTTGTGCTTGTGATCGTCCTGCTGTTGGTTGGCGGCGGGATTTTCCTTGCGCTGTGGAACCCTCCGGCACCCACTGCACCGGTTGAAAAGGTCCTGCCCGATGCGCGCTTCCCGAAGTGACCGGTCAGCGGGTTCGACCCCAACCCTCCCTCGTATCCGGCGAACGGCAAGCAGCGGAGTCTCGAAACATCTCGAGGCATTTCTCGAAATGCTGGTCGCCGAACGCGGCACGGCACCCCTGACTCTGGCCGCCTACCGCAGCGATCTGTCCGATCTCGCCCTATTTCTCGCTGCCCGTGGGCTCCGACTCGAGGCAGCCGACGCGGCGATTCTACATGCTTATCTTGCGTCAGCCACAGAACTCGCGCCAAGAACCCTCGCCCGCCGCATTTCGGCCATGCGCCAGTTTTACAAATTCCTCGTGATCGACGGCATTCGGCGCGACGATCCGGCAGCAGGCTTCGAAACGCCGGGTCTCGGTCGCCCGTTGCCGAAGATCCTTTCGGAGAACGAGGTAGCCGGCCTGATCGCCGCCGCCCGCGTCGGGACCGAGAGTAAGGGGGTTCGCCTAGTCTGTCTCGTCGAGCTGCTTTATGCCACTGGCCTGCGAATATCTGAGCTGGTCACGTTGCCACTCGCAGCGGCGCAGCGCGACCCGCGGTTTCTCGTGATAACTGGAAAAGGCGGCAGGGAGCGCGTGGTACCGCTGAGCGAGCCGAGCCGAGCGGCACTTGCCGCCTACCTCACGTGTCGCGATCGCTTTCTGACCAGTTCGCGCCCATCTCGCTGGCTCTTCCCGTCGCCCGGCCGCGTTGGGCATTTGACGCGACAGCGCGCTGGTCAGTTGTTGAAGGGGCTGGCGGTCAAGGCCGGCCTCGACCCGGATCGCCTGTCACCGCATGTGCTGCGCCATGCCTTCGCCAGCCATCTCCTGGATCACGGGGCCGACCTGCGGAGCGTCCAGCAAATGCTGGGGCACGCAGACATCGCTACTACGCAGATCTATACACACGTCCTCAACGACCGGCTACGCAAGCTGGTGGAGACTGCGCATCCGCTCGTACGCCGCAAATGATGCGGCACTTCCTCGATTTCGAACAGCCGATCGCGGAGCTGGAAGGCAAGATCGAAGAGCTGCGCCACCTCTCTACCACCAGGGAGATCAACATCGCCGACGAAGTCGGCCGCCTCGAAAATACCGCCAATCGATTGCTGCGTCAGACATATGCGCGATTGACTCCGTGGCAGAAGGTGCAAGTGGCGCGGCACCCGGAACGGCCGCATTGCCTAGACTACATCGCCGGGCTGATCACCGAGTTCGTACCGCTCGCCGGTGATCGCGTGTTCGCCGAGGACGCGGCGGTCATCGGCGGCATTGGTCGCTTTCACGGGCGCAGCATTTTGGCGCTCGGCACCGAAAAGGGCACTGACACACCGGCGAGGCTACACCACAATTTCGGCATGGCGAGGCCCGAAGGCTATCGGAAGGCACGCCGGCTGATGCGCCTCGCCGACCGTTTCGGACTGCCCGTCCTGACCTTTGTCGACACCAACGGCGCCTTTCCCGGGGTTGACGCCGAGGCGCGCGGCCAGGCAGAGGCGATCGCGCGCGCAATTGAAACATGCCTTGACATCAAGGTTCCCCTTGTCGCCTCGGTCATCGGCGAAGGCGGGTCGGGGGGTGCCATCGCGCTCGCCGCCGGTAACACAGTCCTGATGCTCGAGCATGCAATCTATTCCGTGATCCCTCCCGAGGGCTGTTCCGCGATCCTGTGGCGCGACGGCGGACACGCCCACGAGGCTGCGGAGGCACTGCGTCTGACCGCCCAGGATCTCCTGCGGCTGGGGGTGGTCGACCATATCGTGCCCGAGCCGCTGGGCGGAGCGCACCGCTTGCCGAAGGAGGCCGTCGAACGGCTCGGTACGGCGATCGACGAGGCAATGCGCCCGCTGCTCGCGCTCGATGGGAGCGCATTGCGCAACCAGCGCCGTGAAAAATTTCTCGCGATGGGCCAGCGTGGGCTCTAGAGGGCCAGGTCATTGATCGACCGCCCCTCCCACCCACATTTAGCGCGGCGCGTCGACCCTGACGGGTCGCAGGCGCTGATGCTCTTCATGAGGCATTCATGACCCCCCAGGAAAAAGACCTGATCACGACCCTCCTCGCGCGCCTGAAAAATGCCGGTAACCAAGCCAAGGACCCCGAGGCCGATGCGCTGATCCGCCA
>JAFAHQ010000084.1 GCA_019237135.1 Alphaproteobacteria bacterium | reverse complement strand
CACGCCGATGGACACCTGCTACGCCTACGGCCAGAACCCGAGCATGCTGCGCGACCGCTATTACGAGGCGCACGACCTGGTGCTGCGGGCGTGGGCCGAGCAGGACACCTTTGCCTGGAACGGTCGCTTCAACCAGCAGCGTTATGTGAACATCTGGCCGCGGCCGGTGCAGAAGCCGCACCCGCCAATCTGGATCCCGGGCGGCGGCTCGATCGAGACCTGGCAATGGTGCGCGGCGATGGACCACGTTTACGCGTATCTGTCGTATTTCGGCTACAAGGATGGCCGCGCCACGATGCAGGGCTTCTGGGACGAGATGGCGCGGCTCGGCAAGGACCGGAACCCGTACCGCGCAGGCTTTCTGCAGTTCGTCGGGGTCGCCGAGAGCCGCGAGCAGGCATTAGAGCTGTACCGTGAGCCGGGAGAATATTTCTACGGCCGGTGCCTCAGGGTCGACCCGCGCTGGGCGATGCCACCGGGCTACATCACCGAGGCAACCCAGCGCGCCGGTGTCGTCGGCCAAGTCGGTCGCGCCGCGAGCCTCCAGGCCCGCCAGGAGGCGCGCGCGACCACGCGAATGGAGGACATCGTCGAGCGCGGCTATGTGATCATCGGCTCGCCGGATGAAGTCGTCACGCAGCTGACCGAAGTGGCGACCGACCTCAATGTCGGGCATCTGATGTTGCTCTTACAGTTTGGCAGCATGGGCAAGGAGCTGGCCGCCTACAACACCAGATTGTTCGCCGATCGTGTGCTGCCGCGGCTGAAGGGCCTGTTCAGCGAATGGGAAGATCGCTGGTGGCCGCAGCCAATGCCGCGGGTCGAACGCGCCGAGGTCGCGGCGCCGTTTGCCGCGTCGGTTGCGGCAGAGTAGCCTCGGCCGTCTCCGCTCTGACAAACCAAGGGAGAGAAACGTTATGAAACGCATTATCGCAGCCCTGCTGACGGCAACCGGGTTCCTCGCCGCGCCCCTTTTGGCGGTACCGGGGGCGCGGGCCGCGGACGTGTTTACACTGTCCTCGTCGGCGCTTCAGGACAACGACACCCTAGCCACCAAAAATGCCTGCAGCGACAAGCAGAGGACACCCAATTGCGTAGGTGAGAACATCTCTCCTCCGCTCGCCTGGTCGAACGTCCCGGACGGCACCAAGAGCTTCGCGCTGCTGCTGTTCGATCCCGAGGGGCGCGCCCCAGCCGGCGTGTCGCATATGGTGGTCTACGGGATCCCGGCCGACGTGAAGGGCTTCGCCGAGGGCGAGCTCAGCAAGCCCTCCGACAAATTCGTCGGCGGCAAGAACCTGATGGGGGTGGGAACCTATTTCGGGCCGGGCACACCGCCAAACACCGATTGGCACCATTACACCTTCACGCTGGTCGCTACCGATCTCGACCCAAAGGCGCTGCCGCCTGGGCTGACGCGCGAGGAATTGGCTACCGCCCTCATAAATCCGCTCCAGAACCATGTTAAGGGTTCGGCGGGCCTGGTCACCCGGTTCAGGCATCCGTCGTAGCCACGTCCGAACGCTACCGATTCTCTCACTGTGCCCGCCGAAGCGCCGAAGCCGGGCACTCCTACGACGTCAGGCAGTGCCTGGGGATGCCGTGCTCGGTGGGCTCGAGTTTGGGGCCGTCGTAAGGGACGCCCTCGTCGGGATCGCTGTTGACCTTGGTGATGCCGTCTGCGACCGGCTCGCCATCGGGATCGTTGCCCGCCGCAATCGTGCCTCCGGTCACGACTTCGTCGCGCCACGGCCAGACCATGCGGAATCGCTCCATTTTGCGGCCGGTGCCGCCGTGAATATAGACGGTCGAACTCAGCAGAAAATTGCGGTCGGCGATCTCCGAACCGACCGCCTCGTGCGTCTGCGCCCAGAGCACGGTCTCGCCGCGGAACCAGGCGTTCAATGCCGCAGTGTCGTCATGCTCGCCGTCGCCCCATAAGACCAAGGAGGCGGCCGAACATTTCGACGGCTCCTCTGCCGCTGCGGGCGAGACGGCGATCAGCGCCGCGAGAAGGGGGGTCGCGAGGTGCTTCATGTGTTGTCGAAGAACATAGCGTATAGTCGCATGTGAGAGGGGTTCGGACAAGACGTGCTTGGAAGTGGGGGAGGGCGGAATTATGGCGGACCATAACGATCCCAACGCGGTAAACTCAATTTTCTCGGATATCGATGTCAGTGCTGCCGACCTCTATGACATCTTTGGCTTTCCGAGCGATGATCCCATCGGCGTCGAGAAGGTCGTTATCGCGCTGACCTTTTCTGCCACGCCGCAGACCGGTGTCTTCGACACCGATATGCTGTACCGGATCTTGATCGCGCCCGATCGCCGCATCGCCCGTTCGGCCAGAGATGACACCAGCCTCACCGGACTGTTGACCTATCTCGAAGGGGTCAAAGAGAGATACCTGAAGATACTGAAGCCGTCCGAGGTTCGAGTAACGGTCGATCACGACAACCGCGCCAACCTGCGGTTCATCGGCTTTCCCGGCGGCAGCTTTTCGGCCTCGATCGCGACCAATCAGAGCGTCAGCGTCCAGTCGCCCGGCGGACATCAGATCAACGTTTTTGTCGGTGGGCGCGACGACGCCTTCTTTAACGATCTGCCTGGCTTCTTCCGATCGATTAATTACGCGCCGCAATTCTATCATGTTCCGCATACGATGCCGGATGTACGGGAATTGCCAATTCCGAAGACGTTTCTCGAACTGGAGGGCAACGACCTCTTCAATTACGATCCGCAGCTGCCGCAATGGGGCCACGGCCTAAAGAAGGAATTGCCGCCTGGCCCGCTGATCTGGAACGGCAATCGCTTCAAGAAAGACGGGAACGGCAATTTCCGCTTCGTGTACTCGGGCCAGGACGCAAGAGCGGGGCAGAACTGCAATGCGATTATCCTGGAACTGCCCCTGACCTTCCTGACGGCGGCATCCGACGAGCATCGCGTCGTCAATACATGGGGCGAAAGCTGGGTATTGAAGGCGGCGCACAAAGTCGAGACTATTCCCGACGATCCGCTATGGATCGAGCATCCGCACGTCCTCCTCGACGCGCTGACCCTCGACGACGAATTAAAGAAATACAAGCTGGTCGATACCGACGGCCAAGCCTTTGCCGACGCGGCGCTCAGCGAGCGGGAAGACAATCGGCAATTGGGCGCCAATAATTTCTGGTTGGCGCCGCATTTCATCAAGCGGCTGGGTCATCTCGGTTGGGGCTTTGGTCCGTCGATTACCGCACTCGGCCTCGCCTGCGCGTTCGATCACGACAATTCGCCGGTCTCAGTTCACCGGACCTATTCGAGCGTCTTGGAGGCTTTCCCACGGGTCCAAAAGATCTTGTTTCAAGAGCTCAACATGCCCGACGATTCGTGGAACCCGAAGGGACTGGCGATACCTTTGCGTCGGGCCGTCGACATCTTTATCCCGAACGTGAATTCGATCGATATGGACACGACCGGCACATGGCCCTTCGGCCGCCGGCT
Source organism: Alphaproteobacteria bacterium (assembly GCA_019237135.1). GTDB lineage: Bacteria > Pseudomonadota > Alphaproteobacteria > ATCC43930 > CGMCC-115725 > AP-15. The sequence goes on along the minus strand of JAFAHQ010000084.1, from coordinate 1,786 downwards.
GGAGGACCAGGTGGCGACCCGCTTTCTGTCGACGTTCTTGGATATGAGCGCTAGCATCAACGGCAGAAGGTATCACGTCGAGCTGCTCAATGATCCGGGGCTGTGGAACAGCGCCCCGATTGAGCCGAAAACGCCGCCCAATCCGCTGAAAAACGACAAAGAGTTCCTGCCAGATTTCCCGTATCTTGCGGAACCCTGGTGAAGCGACCGTGTCCGCTGTCGGGTACGTCGCTGAGATGCGGCGCATCGACGAAGAAATTATTGCGCTTTCGCGAGCGCATGGTCCGGAAGCGATAACCCGACGCGTCTACCGTCTCTATCAGAAGGTTTCGATAGCCGGCGATTTGGTAGCACTGACAGCCGTCGGCCGCGCCATCGACGATGCAATAACGTTACTGTCGAACCCGAGCGATCTCTATTTGCTGAAGGCCCATGCCGCATTCAAGCTTCACAAGCTGGCCGACGTCCATGCCGCGCTGCTCGCTGTCTCGTCCGTATATGACAGCGACGAGGGGCGGCTAATCCGCGCGGATCTGGACTTCCAGCACGGGCGCTATCAGCCGGCAGAAAGCGGTTATGTCGACGTCCTGGGATACGAGCGATCCTGGGGCGCTCTAGCTCGGTTGGCACATCTCCGCGGCAAGATGGGCAATGCACCCGGTGCCGACTGTCTTTACGAGGAAGCTGAAGACCAGTTGACGGCAAAGGAGATGCGCGCTTACGCGTGGCTCGAAGTGCAGCGGGGCTTTCTGGACTTTGCCCATGGTCGTCGCGAAGAAGCACGCTTGCATTATCGGCGCGCCGATGCGGCATATCCCGGATACTGGCTGGTCGAAGAGCATGTCGCCGAATTGCTCGGTGCAGAGGGAAGATACGAGGAAGCGGCCGGGATGTTCGAGCGGATTGCTTCGACCGTTAACCGACCGGACCTCGAACAGGCCATCGGCGAGCTTTACGAGCTCGCGGGCCAGGACCGGCGCGCAGCCTACTGGAAAGAGCGGGCCTTAAGAGGCTATCTGCAATCCGTGCAGCGCGGTGAGGTCCATTATTACCATCACCTCGTTGATTACTATACGGACGTGGCGGAAGACGGCGCCGCAGCTGTCAAATGGGCGGGCGAGGACTTGCAGCTGAGGGTAAATTTTGCCACTCAGGCGGCGCTGGCCTGGGCGCTGTACTGCGATCGGCGTTTTAGCGATGCGGTACAGTGGATTGACCGTGCCCTGGCATGCGGCGTTGTCGATCCATTGCTGGATTTTCGCGCCAGCGAGATCTACCGTGCTGCCGGCAACGAAATCGAAGCTCGTAATCTTCGCGAGGGGGCATTAAACCTCAACCCAACCGTAGCCGGCTTTCACGTTCACCACTGAGGTCATGGGCCTAGGATCACATCCGCCGCCGGCCCCCGACCCGAGGACGATGTAATCGAATGTATCTGCCATCGATCCCATCCCCTTTAGAGATGTCATCCGCTAAGAAATCTTGTCGTCCTCAAAGGGCAGCTCTTTCGTATAGTCGCCGCATCGGCAGGAGAGGGCCTGGCATTAATATCGAGCAGCAGGCGCTGAAAGCATGGATGCTGCCGCAGCAAGATCCTCCCGGCGTCGATCGCCTCCTGCAGCTGTATGGGCGAAAGGCTCCAGCTCGTACCGATGTTCTTGACGGCCGTCTGCAATTGGCGTTGCTCGAGCGGGAACTGATCAAAATCGACTGGGATGTTGTAGACCCACGATCCGGCAAACAGCGGCTTGCCGGGCGCCCGGACTGGCGAAGCACCCGAGGCGTT
>JAFAHQ010000075.1 GCA_019237135.1 Alphaproteobacteria bacterium | reverse complement strand
AACCGTGCCGGCGATGGATTACGAAGGCTTCTTTAAAGACCGCCTCGACATGCTGCGGGCGGAGGGCCGCTATCGGGTCTTCGCCGACCTCGAGCGGCGCTGCGGCCGTTTTCCGCGCGCCTTCGATCATCGGGTCGACGCCGAGGTCACGGTCTGGTGCTCGAACGACTATCTCGGCATGGGCCAACACCCGGCGGTGCTGGCGGCGATGCAAGAGACGCTGCGGACGATGGGTGCCGGCGCCGGCGGCACCCGCAACATCTCGGGCAACAATCATCTCCATCTGTTGCTCGAGCGCGAGATTGCCGATCTGCACGGCCGCGAAGCCGCCCTGATCTTCACTTCGGGCTATGTCGCCAACGATGCGGCGTTGTCGACTCTGGCCCGCGAGCTGCCGGGCACGGTCGTGTTCTCCGATGCGCTTAACCATGCCTCGATGATCGCCGGGATCCGCAACAGCCGCGCCGAGAAGTACATCTTCCGGCACAACGACCCGGACGATCTCGGGCGGCTGCTCGATCGCGTGCCTGCCGCGCGGCCCAAGCTCGCCTGCTTCGAGTCGGTCTACTCGATGGAGGGCGACATCGCGCCGATCGGCGAATTGTGCGATGTCGCCGATCGCTTCGGCGCGATGACCTATCTCGATGAGGTGCATGCCGTCGGGCTCTACGGAGCGCACGGCGGCGGGATCGCCGAGTACCAAGGGGTCATGCACCGCCCGACGGTGATCCAGGGCACCCTCGGCAAGGCGTTTGGGGTGATCGGCGGCTATATTGCCGGCTCGGCCGCACTCGTCGATTTTGTTCGTAGTCACGCGCCGGGCTTCATCTTCACGACATCGCTGCCGCCTGCGCTCGCTGCCGGCGCGCTCGCCAGCATCCGCCATCTGAGAGCGAGCCAAGTCGAACGCGAACGCCATCAGGAGCGTGCGGCAACCCTGAAGCGCCGCTTGGCCGAAGCAGGGTTGCCGGTGATGCCCAGCCCAAGCCACATAGTCCCGGTGATGGTCGGCGAGGCTGAGCTGTGCAAAGCCGCCTGCGACGAGCTCCTGCACCGCCACCGCATCTATGTCCAGCCGATCAACTACCCGACCGTGCCGCGCGGCACCGAGCGCCTGCGCCTGACCCCGTCGCCATTGCACAGCGACACTGACATGGACGCCCTGGTCGCCGGTCTCAGCGACGTGTGGACCCGGCTGACCCTGCGCCGCGCCGCCTGACCCCTGAGCCGGGCCGCGTCCCGATGCGCCGGCGCACATCTGTATTAGTGTTAGCAGCGGTGTTCGGGTTCGTCGGCGTTTCTCATACCCCGTCTGCTGAGACCCAGGTAAGCCAGCCCCCAGCCTACAATCCCTATCCGCCTGGCATTCTGCCGTCCGACTTGGACGCGGAGATCGCCAGGGTTCGGCGCGAAGTCCAATTCATCTTCAATGAAGCGCTTAACGAATGGAAAGCACTGCCGCGTCCGACTCTGGCAGGTAATCCACCGATACTGCGGGGCAGCGGAACCGAGGCAATAGAAATCCTCGGCAAGCTGCTGAATTTCGACGAAAACATGTCGCCCTTCAGGAATGAAGCCTGCGCGTTCTGCCACATGCCGTATGCGGGCTTCAGCGGGCCGATACCGTCGGTCAATCTGACGATGATTGCTTATCCCGGAACATTTCGCTATCGCGCCGGCAAGCGCACGGCACAGCGATACACCTATTCACCAGATTTTCCGGTGCTCGAATACAATACAACACAGGGCGCGTTCTTTGGCGGCAACTTCTGGGATGCGCGCTCGACCGGCTATAAACTGCAGACTCCCGACGCCGAGCAGGCACAGCATCCTCCGGTCGATACCCAGGAGATGGGTTTTTCTGACACGGTTTGCATCGCCTTTCGGGTATCGACAGCGGTGTACCGGCCTCTCTTCGAGCTGGTTTGGGGTGCGGATTTGCATATACGCTGGCCGGGCAATACCGAGAAGATCTGCGCCACACCGGGAGGGGCGGCTAGCTTCGGCGGCAGCGCCACACCCATTCGGCTGAGCCCGGAAGACCGCACCAAAGCCAACAATATTTATGACCATTGGGGGCAGTCGATTTCCAAATACGAGCGCTCAAACCGTCTGAGCCCGTTCACGTCGAAATTCGACGCGTTTCTCAAGGGGAAATACACCTTAACCCCAGACGAGATCGCCGGTTACAACCTCTTCAAAGGCAAAGCCAACTGCAATTCATGCCATCTCGATGGAAGGTCAACGACGCTGACGCCGGGCCAGTCAGACATCGGCGCGGCGGCCAATACGAGGCCTTTGTTTACCTGCTTCGGCTATGCCAATCTCGGCCTGCCGCTCAACCCCAGGGTCGCGCTGTTTTACCAGACCACGCCGGATCGCTTCGCGTTCACTCCCAATCCCTACGGCTTCGCCTACCGAGACTTGGGATTGGGCACTTTCCTCAGAAGCGACACCAACCCAAACTCACAATGGGTACAGTTTGCCCCGGCTACTGACGGCCAAATGCAAACGTCGACGGTGCGCGACGTGGCGATGACACCGCCGCAGTGCCCCACCACCGAGGCGCCAGGACCCTATTTTCAGAAGGAGTTCTTCCACAATGGCTACGCCAAGAGCCTCAAGCAGGTCGTTCATTTCTACGATACGCGCGATGTGTTTCCGTTCAAGGTCACGTCGGGACACTGTCCGGAAGGAAAGACGGAAAAAGTGGATTGCTGGCCGATGCCCGAGGTTCC
>JAFAHQ010000341.1 GCA_019237135.1 Alphaproteobacteria bacterium | reverse complement strand
GATCTCGCAGCATGTCCACGGCACCGACAATGCCCGCTGCCTGATCGCTCTGGCGCTGATCACCGGGCAGGTCGGCCGGCCGGGCACCGGCCTCCATCCGCTGCGCGGCCAGAACAATGTGCAGGGCGCTTCGGATGCCGGGCTGATCCCGATGGTCTATCCCGATTACCAGTCGGTCGAGAGCCCCGAGGTCCGCACAAAATTCGAGGCGCTGTGGCAGACCTCGCTCGACGACAAGCGCGGGCTGACCGTCGTCGAGATCATGGACGCGGTGCATCGCGACGAGATCAAAGGCATGTACATCATGGGCGAGAACCCAGCGATGTCGGACCCTGATGTCGAGCATGCCCGCGAGGCGCTGGCCCATCTCGAACATCTCGTCGTACAGGACATCTTCCTGACCGAGACCGCGAAATACGCCGATGTCGTATTGCCGGCCTCGGCGTGGCCCGAGAAGGATGGCACCGTCTCCAACACCAACCGCCAAGTGCAGATGGGCCGGGCGGCGTTGCCGTTGCCCGGTAATGCCCGGCTCGATTGGTGGATCATCCAGGAGCTCGCGCGCCGCATCGGGCTCGACTGGTCCTACACCCATCCGCGCGACGTGTTTGCCGAAATGAAATTGGCGATGACGTCGCTCGACAACATCACCTGGGAGCGGCTCGAGCGCGAGAGCTCGGTGACCTATCCGTGCGACGCCGAAGACCAGCCCGGCAACGATATCGTCTTTGGCGACGGGTTCCCGACAGCCTCAGGCCGCGGCCGCTTGGTTCCTGCTGCGATCATCCCGCCTGCCGAGCAGCCCGACGAAGAATATCCTATGGTGCTGACCACCGGCCGCCAGCTCGAACATTGGCACACCGGAGCGATAACCCGTCGGGCGAGCGTGCTCGACGAGCTCGAGCCCGAAGCGGTAGCCAGTTTCGCTCCCGCCGAATTGCGCCGCCTCGGCATCGCCGCCGGGGAGCGGGTGCGGGTCACCACTCGGCGCGGCGCGATCGAGCTGAAGGCGCGCAGCGACAGCGCCGTCGCCCCGGGCCAGGTGTTCATCCCGTTCTGTTATGCCGAAGCCGCCGCCAACGTCTTGACCAACCCTCAGCTCGATCCGTTCGGCAAGATCCCGGAATACAAATTCTGCGCCGCCAAGGTCGAGCCGATCGTCTTGCCCGCGGCGGCCGCTGAGTAGCTCCATTTCGATGTGGGCCCGCCCTGCCATCGTAACACCACATCTCGGTGGCATGATGGCTCGCACGAAGGCGGCGCTGGTGCGAGAATACCCCCGGAGAGCGGGCGCGCGGCGGTTCCCGGATAATTCCCGGCTCCGCGCCAAATTTCCCGGTTCGGCTGCTCGCGAGAATTGACTATAAGTGATTGATCCGATTTATGATTCTTAATACCGCCAGCGCCAAATTCGACCATTTCCCGGTTATTTTCCCGGTTGACGGGAATTTGCCGCTGACGAGAGTGCTGTGAGATGCTGGTAGAGATCGGCCATTTCGCCCTCGTGCTCGCCATGCTCGTGGCCCTCGTGCAGGGCGTTGTACCGTTGCTCGGCGCCTCGGTGCGCAGCCGGGCCCTGATGGATCTCGCACGGCCCGCGGCACTTTTGCAGTTCGGCCTGGTGGCGCTCGCCTTCGCCGTATTCATGCACGCGCACATCATCTCGGACTTCTCGGTGCGCAACGTCTTCGAGAACTCGCACAGCGCAAAGCCGATGCTCTACAAGGTGACCGGCGTCTGGGGCAGCCATGAAGGCTCGATGATGCTGTGGGTCTTTATGCTGACCCTCTTCGGCGGTCTCGTTGCCGGTTTGGGCCGCGCGCTGCCGGCAAGCTTGCGGGCGCGCACCTTAGCGATCCAGGGTCTTTTGGGCTTCGGCACGCTGCTCTTCATCATCGCGACATCGAACCCGTTCGACCGGCTGTTTCCCGCCCCGGCCGATGGGCGCGACCTCAACCCGCTCTTGCAGGACCCGGGGCTCGCCTTTCATCCGCCCTTTCTCTATTTCGGCTATGTCGGGTTCTCGATCACCTACTCTTTCGCCATCGCCGCCCTGATCGAGGGGCGGGTCGGCGCGCAATGGGCACGTTGGGTCAGGCCGTGGGCGCTCTGCGCCTGGTGCGGGCTGACGATCGGCATCGCCTTGGGGAGCTGGTGGGCCTACTACGTGCTCGGTTGGGGCGGCTGGTGGTACTGGGATCCGGTCGAAAACGCGTCGTT
>JAFAHQ010000021.1 GCA_019237135.1 Alphaproteobacteria bacterium | reverse complement strand
CCATATGGGGTGGAACGAGATAGAGCCGCGTGCCGACCATGCGCTCCTCGCCGGTTTCGAGGCAGGGACGCATGGCTATTTTGTCCACAGCTACCATTTCCGGCTCGCGGAGCCGGCAGATCTCGTCGCCGTCACCGATTACGGTGGTCCACTCACTGCGATAATCGGACGGGACAATCTCGTCGGGACACAGTTTCACCCAGAAAAGAGCCAGGAAGCAGGGTTGCGGCTGATCGGAAACTTCTTGCGATGGCGTCCATGACCGAGAGCGGAACTGCTGGAGGAATGATCTCGGTCGACCGGCTGACCAAATATTCCGGCACCGATCTCGACGATCTGTGTGATGCGACGGAGAGTGCGATTACCGAGGGCGGCGGCTTTGGTTGGCTGAAGCCGCCGCCTAGGCAAGTGCTTGAGAATTATTGGAAAGGAGTGCTGCTGGTCCCCGAGCGCCGGCTGGTCGTCGGCCGACTTGACGGCGTGATCGCCGGATCTGCGCAGCTGAGCCGCGCACCGCGAAACAACGAAGCGCAGGCGTTCGCGGGAACATTGACGAGTGCGTTCGTGGCGCCCTGGGCGCGCGGCCGGGGTCTCGGCCGCGGTATCGTGCAGGAGATCGAGCGGCTCGCCAAGGAGATGGGCTTGGCTGTCCTCAATCTCGATCTGCGCGATACGCAACGCGCAGCCATCAGGCTCTATGAGACCGTGGGTTATATGCGCTGGGGAACCCACCCCGTTTACGCGCGGGTCGAGGGCCGGATCGTCCCCGGCCACTACTATTACAAACTGCTGGACGGGGACGTGCCACCGCCGTGATCCTGTTCCCGGCGATTGACCTCAAGGACGGCGCCTGCGTACGCCTCGTTCGCGGCGACATGGCGACGGCAACCGTCTTCAACAAAGACCCGGCGGCGCAGGCGCGGGAGTTCGCCGATGCCGGCTTCAGCTGGATTCATGTCATCGACCTCGACGGCGCTTTCGCTGGCCGCTCGCGTAACGCCTTAGCGATATCGGCGATACGCCAAGCAGTGGATCTGCGCATACAGTTGGGGGGTGGCATTCGCGACCGTAGCGCAATCGAGCATTGGCTGAGCTTCGGCATCGACCGCGTCGTACTCGGCACCGCGGCCTTGCGTGACCCCGGACTGGTGCAACGGGCCGCGTACGATCATCCCGATAGGATTTTGGTCGGGATCGACGCGCGTGAAGGACGTGTCGCCATTGAAGGATGGACAGAGACAAGCGAACTCCGGGTCGTGGAATTCGCGCGCCACTTCGAGAAGTGTGGCTTGGCCGCGATCGTTTACACCGACATCGCGCGCGACGGCGCTCTCTCCGGCGTCGATGCGAAGGCGATTGCCCGCATTGCCCGGAAGATCCCTCTTCCGGTCATCGCTTCTGGAGGCGTTGCCTCGCTCGCCGACCTTGCTGCGCTCAAAGCATATGAGCGGGACGGCATTACCGGGATCATTTGCGGGCGCGCGCTCTATGACGGGCGGATCGACCCCGCAGAGGCGTTGCGTTTGTTGGCAGAGACGCCGCAATGATGAAAATGCGGGTCATCCCCTGTCTCGACGTTAAGGACGGGCGGGTCGTCAAGGGCGTCAACTTTGTCGATCTCATCGATGCCGGGGATCCGGTCGCCCAGGCGCGCTTCTACGATCGCGAAGGGGCCGACGAGCTGTGTTTTCTTGACATTACTGCGAGTGCCGAAGAACGCGACACGCTTTACGGCGTTGTCCGCCGGACCGCCGAGGAGTGCTTCATGCCGCTGACCGTCGGCGGAGGCGTGCGGACGATCGAAGATATCCGCCGGTTGCTGCTCGCCGGTGCCGACAAGGTGTCGATCAATACCGCCGCTGTCGCCCACCCCGAATTCGTGCGCGAAGCAGCGGAGAAATTCGGCAGCCAATGCATCGTCGCCGCGATCGACGCCAAGCGGACGGGCGAGTGCCGGTGGGAAGTGTTCACCCATGGCGGGCGGCGGCCGACCGGCATCGACGCGA
>JAFAHQ010000046.1 GCA_019237135.1 Alphaproteobacteria bacterium | reverse complement strand
ATCGCCGCGTCCAATATTGCAGGGGACGATCTTGTAGTCGACACCGAGCTCTTCGAGCAAAATCGTGACCTTCTTGCCGTTTGGCGTCGGCCAAAAGTGGACATCGAGCATCGGTGTTCCCTTTCTGGTTTGGGGTGGTTTCGCTTCACCCGCAACAGAACCCCTATTTGTGTCAAGAACTTTCGGGACAGAACACTAGATCGTCGGCCCGTTAGTCACGCAGCTCTTGCGTTGAAGGCAGGCTCGGCCGTCCGTGCGGCACGGCGGATCAACTCGGCGCCCTTCTCGGCGATCATGATGGTTGGCGCATTGGTGTTGGTCGAGGTGACCGTCGGCATCACCGAGGCGTCGATGACGCGGAGCCGTTCGAGCCCGTGGACCCGCAGCTGATCGTCGACCACTGCCATCTGGTCACTTCCCATCTTGCAAGTGCAGGTCGCGTGGTAGACGGTCGAACCCTTCTGCCGCGCATAATCCAAAAGTTCGTCGTCGCTTGCGATATGGGCGCCGGGGAGCATCTCGGCGCCGCAATATTTTGCCAGCGCCGGGGCGGCAAAGAGCCGCCGGACAAAACGCAGCCCGCCGATGATCGCTCGCCGATCGCTCTGCTCACTCAAATAACGGGGATTGATCGCCGGCGCTTCTCTGGGATCGCTGGATTTGGCCTCGACATAACCGCGTGACAGCGGTCTCATCTGCCAAGCTCCGGCCGTGATGCCGGGGAAATCGTCGAGCGCGCCGATCTGGCCATCCTTAAAGCTGCCCGGCGCTATGCTGCACTGCACGTCGGGCGTCGCCGATCCCTCCAACACCTTGACCGAGGCCGCGGCCAACGAAGCGCTGTAAGTCAACATTCCTTTCCCGGTGACGAGATAGCGGACAACTTCACCGGCCAGCGCCAAACCTCGCGAGCGTTCATTGACGGTGGCCGCACCGCTAACTGGGTAGCTCATTCGGGCGATGTAGTGGTCCTGAAGGTTCTGCCCGACCCCGGGCAACGCATGATGGACCGGGACGCCGACGTGGTTCAGGTGCTCGGGCGCGCCGACCCCGGAAAGCTGCAGGATATGCGGCGAATTGACGGCGCCGGCAGAGAGGATCACTTCGCGGCCGGCATCCGCGCGCTCGACTACCCCGCCCCGCTCGTATTCGACCGCAACGGCGCGGCGTCCGTCAAAGACGACGCGGTTTACCTGCGCCTTGACGACGACCTGGAGATTTGGCCGCTTCATCGCCGGCCGAAGATAGGTGCGCGCTGTGCTGGCGCGCCAGCGACCGCCGCGCGTTTGCTGGCACCAGCCGATACTGTCGCCGGCGCCGGCTGGCAGGTCGTTCACATCCTCGCGGTATTCGAGCCCGATCTCCTTGCCGGCCTCGATTACTGCGGCGCAGAGCGGCGATCGATCCATCTTCGAGGTAAAGAGCGGACCGCCCCGGCCGCGCACTTCAGTTTCGCCGCCCTCCCAGTTCTCAGCCCTCTTAAATAAGGGCAGGACCTCGTCCCAGCCCCAGCCGCGATTGCCGAGTTGCGCCCAGTGGTCGAAATCTTCGGGCTGGCCGCGCACATAAATGAGCCCGTTGATCGAGCTCGACCCGCCGAGTACCCGGCCGCGCGGATACAAGATCGCGCGGCCGGCGGTCCCGGGATCGGGTTCGGCATAGTATCCCCAGGTCAGGTTCGGGTGATCGAGCATTTTCATAAAGCCGGCGGGCACGTGAATATACGGGCTCCAATCCTGCCCGCCCGCTTCGATCAGCAACACCTCGACCGCGGCGTCTTCAGTCAGCCGATTGGCCAGAACGCAGCCCGCCGATCCCGCGCCCACGATCACATAATCAGCCTTCATGCTCGCTTCCTCCCAAGCACAACACGGCGCCGCCGTGCCGCGGGCGCCCCACTCGGATCTCCCATCAAATTATTCTGCGGCGCCGTAATTCGTCGAGAACATGCTCGACAACATTCTCGGGTGTGGTGCCTATCGTCGTCACGCACAGTTCCGGCGCCTCGGGCGTCTCGTAAGGCGAATCAAGACCGGTAAAGTGTTCGAGCCGCCCAGCCTTGGCCTTGGCATAAAGGCCCTTAGGATCGCGACGGATGCATTCGTCAAGCGGGGTGTCGACAAAAATCTCGATGAACTCGGTCGGCTGGGTCAGTTCTCGCACCATCCGCCGTTCGGCGCGAAACGGCGAAATGAAGGAGCACAGGACGATCAGCCCGGCCTCGGTCATCAGCTTGGCGACTTCGCCGACACGCCGGATGTTTTCAACCCGGTCGGCATCGGTAAAGCCGAGATCGCGGTTGAGCCCGTGCCGCACATTGTCGCCATCGAGCAGCATCGTGTGCCGCCCGGAAGCCAGCAGCTTCTTCTCCGCGAGATCAGCGATCGTCGATTTACCGGCTCCGGACAGCCCGGTGAACCATAACACCGCGGCGCGCTGATCCTTCAACGCTGCTCGCTGTTCACGCCCGACAGTCAGGGTCTGCCACTGCAGGTTGCTCGCCCGCCGCAGGCCGAAGGCGATCATCCCCGCCCCGGCGGTCTGGTTGGTGAAGCGATCGATCAGAATGAAGGAGCCCGTATCACGGTTGACCTCGAAGGGATCAAAGGCCACCGCGGCGGCTGTGGAAAGGTTGCAGAATCCGATCTCGTTCAGCTCTAAAGTCCGGTCAGCCAGATGTGCCAGGGTGTCGACGTCGATGCGGTGCTTCAGGGCGGTCACCGTGGCCGGCACCGTGCGAGTGCCTATCCTCAACAGGTACGACCGGCCGGGGACGAGCGGGTGTTCGCTCAGCCAGATCACATGAGCGGCAAATTGGTCGACAAATTCGGGCGACGCGTCGGGGTCAGCCAGAAGATCGCCCCGCGCGACGTCGGTCTCGTTCCCCAAGGTCAAAGTGATCGCGTCGCCGGTAAATGCGCGATCAAGCCTGCCGCCAAAGGTGATGATCTCTTTTACCCTGGCGCAACGGCCCGTGCCCGTAATCAGCACCTCCTCGCCCGGCGCGATCGTGCCCGAGGCAATCGTCCCGCAATAGCCACGGAATTCGCCGTTGGGACGGTTTACCCATTGCACCGGAAAGCGAAACGGCCCCTTGCTGCCGCCGGCGGAAACCTCGACGGAATGAAGGTGTTCGAGCAGAGTCGGCCCGTGATACCACGGCGTCCGAGCCGATCGGGCGGTGACGTTGTCGCCAAATCTCGCTGCGAGCGGGATCGCCCGGATCGAGACGTTGCCTAGGCCGACGGCAAAGGCCGAAAACCGGGCGGCGATCTCCTCGAAGGAGCGCTCCTCGAAACCGACAAGATCGATTTTGTTGACGGCCAGCACGATCTGCCGGATCCCGAGCAGCGAGCAGATGAAGGCGTGACGCTTGGTCTGAGGCAGCACGCCCCTGCGCGCGTCCACCAGGATCACGGCGAGTTCAGAGGTGGACGCACCGGTCGCCATGTTGCGTGTGTATTGTTCGTGGCCGGGCGTGTCGGCGACGATAAAGGCGCGTTCCGGTGTCGCGAAAAACCGGAAGGCTACATCGATCGTTATGCGCTGCTGCCGCTCATCCTCCAGTCCGTCCAGCAGCAGCGAAAAGTCGACGTCGTCCCCCGCGGTGCCAAATCGCCGAGATTCTCGCTCCAGCGCCGCCAATTGGTCGTCGGGGATCAGCGCGCAATCGTGGAGTAGCCGGCCGATCAATGTCGATTTGCCGTCGTCGACCGATCCGCAAGTCAGAAAGCGCAGCAGATCCTTGTCGCGCTGCCCCGAAACGCCAGCGTTTCCCGCCATCAAAAATCGCCCTCTCGTTTCTTACGTTCCATCTCTTACGTTCCATCGCCGACTCCTGGTCGCTGCCGATGAGCCGCCCCTGCCGTTCCGATCGGGACATGTCGCGGAGTTTGGCAACGATCTCGGCAGGCGTCGCCGCGGCCGATTCGATCGCTACGGTCAACCGATAACATCCTAGAGTACGCGCCGCATTTCCGGGCACTCGCCGAGCTTTCGGGGCAGGCGCTTGACGCCGACCATGATCCAAATTCCGCGGGTCTCCGACGACCGGCCGCAGCACGCCAAAATGGAGAGGCACGACCGCGGGTTCTTCCGTATTCTCAGGCGTCACGCGCGGTCCAGTTCGCCAGCGGGAAACGGTGCATCAACTCCGGCTCGCACAGGCGTGTGTTATAGGCCGCTGATCCCATGCCCATCATCGGAGCTACCGTCATAGCACGCGCCCGTGGGCGCGACGGCCTCTCGCTCGCTGACCGAGCGCGATACCAGTTTGTCGGCCTCCAGGCGCGCCGCCGAAAAAGCTAACCGGTCGCGGGACTCGCGCTTCAGTCTGAAGATTAATGCAGCTTTGGCGCTTTGAGAAACTGTGTCCGGTCGACCGATAAGACACGGACCGTCAAGGTCTCGTTGTCGCGC
>JAFAHQ010000305.1 GCA_019237135.1 Alphaproteobacteria bacterium | reverse complement strand
GGATCCGCCGCTTCACGAGTTCTTGCCCAAGACCGCAGACGAGTTCGGCGAGATGGCGCGGCTGACCGGAAAGGACGTCTCTGCGACCCGTCAGCGCGCGTTGGCCCTGCACGAGGTGAACCCGATGCTCGGTCATCGCGGCTGCCGCTTGGGCATCACCTATCCCGAGATCTACGAAATGCAGGCGGCGGCGATTTTCGAGGCGGCCGCCGCGGTGACCAAGGAAACCGGCGAGCCGGTCGAGCCTGAGATCATGGTGCCGCTGGTCGCGACGAGGAAGGAGTTCGACATCCTCAAGCAAATCATCGATCGCGTCGGCCGAGAGGTGATGGAAAGAGCCGGTGTTACCGTGCGCTATCTCGTCGGCACGATGATCGAGCTGCCGCGGGCGGCATTGCGCGCCGGCGAGATCGCCGAGACCGCCGAGTTCTTCAGCTTTGGCACCAACGACCTGACACAGACTGTGTTTGGTCTGTCGCGCGATGACGCGGCGAGCTTTGCCGGGGCCTATCAGCGACTCGGCATCTTCGAGCACGACCCGTTTGTCACCCTCGATGTCGACGGGGTCGGCGAGCTGATTCGCATCGCCGCAGAGCGCGGGCGCAAGATCCGGCCCGGGCTGAAGCTCGGCATCTGTGGAGAGCATGGCGGCGACCCCGTGTCGATCGGCTTCTGCCAGGCAGTCGGTCTGGACTACGTATCCTGCTCACCTTACCGCGTACCAATCGCCCGGCTCGCCGCGGCGCAAGCCGCGCTGGCTGACGATCGCGGCGATGCTACCGCGTGATGACGAAAGCGGTAGCCGCGTGCCAGCGGACCGCTATTTGCGTCTCAGGTGTCGTTATCGAGACACATCCAGCCGGGCTGCGAAGCGACGAGGGTGGTGTCTCCGGCCTTTAGGGGCTTGCCATCGACGACCGGCTCGATCCGCAGCAGCGCCAAACCGAGCCCGCCGCGAGAGGATCGCATCTCGCCGATCTCTCGTCCCTCTGTGGTGACGATCGTTCCAGGCGCCGGCGCAGGGCCGTCGATCCTGACCGGCATCAGCCGTTTCTTGATCAAACCGCGATACTTGGTGCGCGCCGTCAGCTCCTGGCCGACATAGCAACCCTTCTGCCAGTCGACGCCGTTCAGTTCGTCGAACCCCACTTCGAGCAAAATCGATTTTTCGGGCACGAGGTCGCGGCCGCCATCAGGAATCCCAAGCTCAATGCGGAGGCGGTCATACGCAGCGAAGCTGGCCTCCGTGAGGCCGGTTCCTTCGAGCGCCGATCGGATATCCGCGCGCGGCAGGATGCAACGCACGCCTAGCGCGGGGAGCCGCGGATCGACAAAGGCGACACCGGAGGCGAAGGTTCGGGCGGCACCCGGTTCCTCCAAAAGACCGATGGCCGCGCGGGCGCCTTCGCCAAACACAGCTGCCACGGCGAGCTCGGGTCTCTCGTCGAGAGCGGCCCTTGCCCGCAAGCGGTAGATCGACAGACGCCGCTTAAGGTCGCTCAGGCGCCGGGCCTCCGCCTCTAGCCAGATCGCTTCGCCGAACTCGATCATCATGAAGTCGTGCAGGTACTTGCCCTGCGCAGTGAGGAGCGCCGCGTAGCGCGCTTGCTCCGGGCCGATTTTTTCTACGTCGTTCGAAACGAGCCCCTGAAGAAAAATCCGACGGTCCGCCCCAGAGACGGCAAGGATGGCCCGTTCGTCGAGCAACGCGAAGCTTGCTTCTGGCACGGCTCGGTCAAACCTGTCGGATGCGGTACAAGTGGGCCCGGAGCGGTTACTTGGCAAGCCGAAAGCGGCGGGATATAAGGCGTTTAGGCCGGCTAAATAAATGCACATCCTGTTTGTCACCGCGACGCGCATCGGCGATGCCGTGCTGTCGACCGGTCTTCTGTCTTATTTGATCGACCGCCATCCGACGGGACGGCTGACGATCGCGGCCGGGCCGCCGGCGGCCCCGCTTTTCGAAGCGATACCGCAACTCGAGCGGCTCGAAGTAATCCAGAAGCTGCGCTGGTCCGCACATTGGCTGCCGCTCTACGCGGCCGTGGCCACCCGGCGTTGGGACCTCGTTGTCGACCTTCGTGGCTCAGCCCTCGCTTGGCTCCTACGCGCAGACGAACGCAGGGTGATGGCCAAGGGCGATGTACGCGAGCATCGAGTGCGCCAGCTCGGCCGCTTGTTTGAGCTCGACCCGCCGCCGAGCCCGCGACTATGGACCGCGCCGCACCACGAGCGTGCGGCGAGCGCACTGATCTCTCGGGGTGCTCCGGTCTTGGCGATCGGCCCGGCTGCGAACTGGCGCGGCAAGGAGTGGCGAGCCGAGCGCTTTGCCGCGCTGGCGCAACGCCTGACTGCGGTTGACGGTGTGCTGCCGGGAGCGCGTGTCGCGGTGCTTGCAGCAGCGCATGAGCGTCGACAAGCCGAACCCTTGCTCGCGGCGATCCCGCTCCATCGGCAAATCGACCTCGTCGGCAAGGTCGATCTGCTCACCGCGGCGGCGGCATTACGTCGATGCGCGCTATTCATCGGCAACGATACGGGACTGATGCATGTGGCGGCGGCGTCCGGGACGCCGACACTCGGGCTGTTCGGTCCGAGCCCTAGCGACCAATACGCGCCTTGGGGGCGGCACGCTGCGTGGGTGGGTTCAACCGATTCGCCCGACGAAATGTTCGGTCCGGGCTTCGATCACCGGACCACCGACACCCTGATGGACGGGCTCTCGGTCGATGCCGCCGAAGCGGCTGCGCGCCGACTGTGGCGCTCGGTCGCGAGCGCCGCGGCGTGAACGGCTCGCAAGGACCCACCCTCTCGGCCCTGGTCATAGTTCACGACGAGGAGCGGCAGCTGACCGAATGCCTTGCCTGTCTGGGCTTTGCCGACGAGATCGTCGTTGTCCTCGACCGCTGCACCGATCGGTCCCGCGAGGTCGCCCGCGGGTTCACAGAGCGGCTCGTCGAGGGTTCTTGGGAACGCGAAGGAACGCGCCGCCACGCCGGGATCGAAGCCTGCCGCGGCGACTGGATCCTCGAAATCGACGCCGACGAGCGGGTTTCCCCGCTACTCGCGGCCGAGATTCGGAGCGTCGTCGCCGGTTCCTCAGCGGCCTGGCATCTGGTCCCGGTCGACAACTATATCGGCACACGATTGGTGCGCTGGGGATGGGGGGGATCCTTTGGGAGGTCGTCCCATGGCGCGCTTTTCCGCAAAGGGGCCAAGCGGTGGGGCGAGCAGCGGGTCCACCCGACTGTCTCGTTCTCGGGGCCACAGGGGACGACGCTGTCGTCGCCGATCACCCACTACGTTGATCGCGACATCTCCGAGATGATTCGGCGGCTCGATCGCTATACCAGCGCACGCGCCGAGGATCTGCGCGAGAGCGGCGACATCGGCAGCTACGGGCACAACCTGCGCCGAATCGCCTCGCGCTTTTGCAAATGCTACATCGGTCGCCGGGGCTACCGAGAAGGTCAGTGGGGCTTTTTGATCGCGCTGTGCGCCGCACTTTACCCGATCCTCTCCTATCTAAAGGCGCGCCTCGATCCGCCGCCTGAGGCACCGGCAGCGACAGAGCTTCGCCATCTAGAAATCGATTGATGGCGAGCGTGGTGATGG
>JAFAHQ010000048.1 GCA_019237135.1 Alphaproteobacteria bacterium | reverse complement strand
CATCGTGCCGCCGACTGTCCAGGTTTCTACGCGCTATCCCGGAGCGAGCGCCCAGACCGTCATCGACACCGTTGCCCTGCCGATCGAGCTGCAGGTGAACGGCGTCCAAAACATGATCTACATGGAGTCGACCAGCGCCTATGACGGGACCTATAACCTGACCGTGTCGTTCGATATCGGCACCGATCCCAACATGGACCAGGTCCTGGTGCAGAACCTTGTGCAGAACGCACTGGCGGAATTGCCCGTGGCGGTGCAGGCTCAGGGTGTGTCGATCCGCGCCAAATCCGCGAATATCCTGGAAATCGTGACAGTCGCCTCGCCGGACGGGCAGCACGACGCGCTCTATCTGTGGAACTACGCGACGATCAATCTGGTCAATGAGCTGTCGCGTCTGCCCGGAGTGGGCAACGTGGTTGTGTTCGGCGCCGGCGAGTACTCGATCCGGATCTGGATGGATCCGCAAAAGTTGTATTCGTTCGGCCTCCAGCCGAGCGACGTGATCGATGCAGTCCGGCAGCAGAGCCAGGAGGTCGCCGCGGGACAGATCGGCATGCCGCCAGCGCCGAAGGACCAGCAGTTTCAGTACACCGTCGATATCGTCTCCCGGTTCGACGATCCCACGCAATTCGCCGATATCATCGTCAAGGATCAGACCGCTCAGGGCGGCCGCCTCATCCGTGTCAAAGACGTGGGGCGGGTCGAGATGGGCTCACAACTCTATTCCCAGGACTTCAAGCTTGACGGCAAACCCGCTGCCGGCATCGCGATTTACCAGGTCCCCGGCGCCAATGCGTTGAAAGTTGCGGCGGCGGTTGCGGCAAAGATGGAAGAGCTGTCCCGCCGCTTCCCGCAAGGAGTGCAATACTCCATCCCCTACAATACCACGGTCTTTATCAGAGCATCGATCAACGGGGTCTACACCACCTTGTGGCAGGCGGGGGTGCTGGTATTGATCGTTATCCTCGTCTTTCTGCAGAGCTTTCGCGCCATCCTGGTGCCGGCGACGACGGTTCCGGTCACGATCATCGGCGCATTCGCCGGCATGGCGGCGCTCGGCTACACCGTCAACCTCTCGACCTTGTTCGCGCTAGTTCTTGCAATCGGCATCGTCGTCGACGACGCGATCGTGATCGTCGAAGGCGTGTCGAAGTACATCGAGCAGGGCATGTCCGGGCACGATGCCGCGGTGCGGGCGATGAACGAATTGTTTGGGCCGATCATCGGCATCACGCTCGTCTTGATGGCGGTGTTTTTGCCGGCCGCCTTTGTGCCGGGGCTGAGCGGCCAGATGTTCGCCCAGTTCGCACTCGTCATCGCAGTGACGGCGCTGATCAGCGCGGTCAATGCCGCGACCTTGAAGCCGACGCAGTGCGCATTGTGGCTGCGCACACCCAAGCCGGTCGAGCAGCGCAACTTCTTCTTTCGCGGCTTCGAGCACGTCTATGTCCGTGCGGAACGCGCCTACACCGGGTTGATCGCCCGCATGGTGCGGGTGAGCGGGCTGACGGTGGTGATCGGGTTGCTGCTGTCGGCCGCCGGCATCTGGGGTATCGCCCGTCTGCCGACCGCCTTCATCCCGAACGAAGACCAGGGCTATCTGATGATCGCCGCGCTGATGCCGGACGGGGCTGCTCTCGGGCGCACGACCGCAGCACTCGATGGCGCCACCAAAATCGCACAAGACACCCCGGGCGTCGAGAACGTGATGGCGATCACCGGAATGTCGGTGCTCGATAATTTCGCCGACCTCGAAAACGCCGGCGTCAGTTTTGTCACGCTCAAACCGTGGGACCAGCGCAGCAAGGCACAGGGGACGGACATTCTCTCGATCGCCGAACACATTCAGAAGGGCTTAAATGCCGCTCCGGACGGCAGGCTCTTCGTCCTGGCGCCGCCGCCGATCCAGGGTATCGGCAATGCGGGCGGCTTCCAGATGCAGCTCGAATTGCTCGGCGGCAGCTTCGATTATCAGAAGCTGCAAGAGGTGACCCAGCAGCTCGTCAAGGCGGCCGCAGCCGATCCCCGCTTGGAGCATGTCCAGACCACGTTCAGCCCGGGCGCACCGCATGTCTCGGTGACCGTCGATCGGGCCAGGGCAGAGACCTTGCGCGTCTCGGTCGGCGATGTGTTCTCGACCTTGTCGTCCTATCTCGGATCGACCTACATCAACGAGTTCAACAAATTCGGCCAGGTGTTCCAGGTCTATGCCCAGGCCGACTCGCAGTTCCGATTGCAGCCGGACGATCTCCTGAACCTCTATGTGAAGAGCCAGGACAAGCAGATGGTGCCGATCGGTGCCGTTGCGCATCTCGGTTCGGAGGTCGGTCCGTCGCTCGTCACCCTCTACAATCTCTATCCTTCGTCGACAATCGTCGGCGGCCCCGCCCCCGGCGTCAGTTCCGGCCAAGCGCTCGCCGCCATGGAAGAGATCGCGAGCAAGGTCCTGCCTAAGGACGTCGGTTATGAATGGACCACAATGGCCTATCAGGAAAAGCTGACCGGAAACCAGCTTTATTACCTGTTTGGCTTGTCGGTGCTGCTGGTTTATCTCTGCCTTGCCGGCCAGTACGAGAGCTGGATCCTGCCGTTGGCGGTATTGTCGGCGGTGCCATTGGCATTGTTGGGACCGGTGGTCGCGCTGACCAGCCTCGGGGCGGCCAACAACCTCTATACGCAGATCGGGCTGATCCTGATGATCGCCTTGTCGGCCAAGAACGGCATCCTGATCGTCGAGATGGCCCGCGAAGGCCGGCTCGTCCATGGACGGCCGATCCGCGAAGCGGCGGTCGAGGCCTCGCGGCTCCGGTTTCGCCCGATCCTGATGACCTCCGTCGCCTTTGGCATGGGGGTGTTGCCGTTGGTGCTGGCGACCGGTGCCGGTGCCAACGGCGACAAGTCGCTGGGGATAAGCGTCTTCAGCGGCATCATCGCCTCGACCGGTCTCGCGGTGCTGTTCGTTCCCTCCTTCTTTACGGTTTTGCAGGGCTTCGACGAGTGGCGCAAGGCGCGGAAGAAAGCGCCGGCGGCAGTTGCTCCCAGCGTCGCGGAGTGAATAGAGGTCATCGGCAAATTTTGGAGCAGGCCCGCTTTTCGATGCAGCCAGGATCATCCGCCACGAGCAGTTGGAGGTGAGACCAATATGAGGGCGGCTATCGCCTATCTGTGAGGACCTAACCTCGCGAAGGGGCATTGCGATAGCGGATACCGAACCGCCGGCACTAGGTGTCCTGGCCAAGCTGGTCATTGTGGCCGCCGCCGTGCTGGTCGTCGCCGGTGCGCTGTGGCATGGCGTTACGATCGCGACGTTCCAAGGCATTTGGCACGACCTGATCGAGGGACCAACCGAGCCGATGAGGTACCGCTTCGTTTCGCAGCCGTTGATGGCGGCGATCGTCGCGATCCGCGACGGTCTCAAGGACGTCAGAGCCGGCCGCGCCCCGCATTTCTGGAAAGCGCTTGGAGTCGCGCGGCTACGCGAGGCATTGAACGCGACCGCCAGAATCATCCTGCTCGGAATCACAATGGACGCGATCTTCCAGGTCTTTGTGCTCAAGCGGTTGTATCCGGCCGAGGCGCTGATCATCGCATTGCTGCTGGCGTTTGCACCGTATTTTCTGATTCGTGGGCCGACCGCGCGCATCGCCCGCCGGTGGCACGGCGCATTTTCGCATCGGTGAACCCTTGGTAAAAAGGTCACCGGCTCCGTCAGACACACGCGCCGACCCAAGCGCCGAGCGGCGCGAAATAAAGGTAACGTCGGACAGCCATTTTGCCGGGGTCCCGCACCGCCTCAACCTCGAACGCACGAGGACGTCGTGGCTGCCGCGCAAAGTGCCGCTGCTCTTCTTACAATTAGAGGATAC
>JAFAHQ010000126.1 GCA_019237135.1 Alphaproteobacteria bacterium | reverse complement strand
CCGCGGGTCGGTGATCATGTCGGCGCAGCCGACCGCGCGGAACAGCCGCTCGGCCATCGCCTGGATCGAGGCCGAAATGCCGATATAGCGCCCGTCCCTGGTCCGGAACACATTGCGGGGCGAGGTCGTCTCCGAGCGGCTGCCGCTTCGCTCGCGGACGGTTCCGGTCAGCCGGTAGATCGCCGGTTCGGTGGCGATGAACGAGAACAGCGGGTCGAGCAACGGCAGGTCGATGACCTGGCCCACGCAGCCCTTGGTTTCCACCTCGCGCAACGCGACCACGACCGCCATTGCACCATAGAGCCCGGCGACCATGTCGGCGAGTGCCGTTGGCGGCAGTACTGGCTCGCGGTCGGCAAAACCGGTGCGCGCAGCATAGCCCGACATGCTCTCTACCAATGTCCCGAAGCCGGGGCGGTCGCGATAAGGGCCATCCTGCCCCCACCCGGAGACCCTGACGATGACCAAGCCGGGGTTGTGCCGGTGCAGAATATCGGGGCCGAGACCCATTGCCTCGAGCGTCCCGGGCCGGAAATTCTCGATCAGCACCTGGGCGGTGGCGGCGAGGTCGAGCAGCAGCTCACGTCCCCGCGCCCCCCTGAGGCTCAATGCCACACTCTTTTTGTTGCGCGAATATACCTTCCAATGGACGCTGATGCCGTCAGTCTGCCAGGCGCGGAGCGGGTCGCCGTTCTTCGGGTCCTCGATCTTGATCACTTCGGCGCCGAAATCGGCGAGCTGCAGGCTGACCATGTTGCCCGATACGAGCCGCGACATGTCGATTACCCTGATCCCGTCAAGCGGACACGCCGCGCCGGGCTCGAAGGATTTCTCGGCTATGTTCACCGGCGCGCCGTCACGGCTTCTCGGCGGCCGGTGCCGTCACGGTGCGACGCGGGGCGATCGGTGCGGTGCGAATGCTGTCGAGATCGATTTCCGGCATCGGCAGCTCGAGCTGCTTGAACACGGCGTTGGCCAGCGCATTGTAATCCTGAAAGTTGCGGCGCAGCCAATGACGCCAATTGGGCATACCGCCGCTGGCGTGATTCTCGAAGGCCGACTCGCGCGCATCGAGCGCCGATGAGACATGGTCCCAGGCGAGCTGCAGCAGTGCGGAGCGCTGCAGCGCGCTATACCCACCGCCGCCGAACGATGCCTCAAGCCCATCGCTCAGCTCGGGGGCTGCGAGGTCGCGATCGGACGGGGCGACGACGAGCGAGGAGCCAGGCAGGATTCGCAGGATCTCGGACATGCGCTGGCGCACCTTGAGGAGGGCGACGCCGCCGGCGGCGAGATGCGCGTGCCTCGGAAAGCAATAGCCCGCCGGCGTGAAATCGGGGTCGCGCTCGGCGGCGATCAGGCAGCTGCGGACTGTCTGCACCGGGATGACGAGGTCGACCAGGTATTCGATCGTCTGGTCGTGCTCCTTCAGACCCATCGCATGGGTCAAGGCGAGGCCGAGACCCAGGGTGAACTCCGCTTTCGCCAGCCAGCCGTAGAGGTGATGCCAGCGCAGCCAACGCGGGATCGCCTCGGGCGAGGGATCGACAAAGAAGACGCGCTCCCACGGGATGAACACGTCGTCGAGCCACATTTGTCCGTCGAGTTCGTCGTAGCGGCTGCTCAGCGGCGAGACGAACGGGTTCTTGTCGCGCACCGCCATCTTGCGGCACAAGGTGGTGATCCCGGGGGCATTGACCGGGACGATAAAGCTCGCTGGATGACCGCCGATTTCCAGGCGCGACAGCGCCCCGATGTAAACGTCCTCGACATAGGCCGGGCTCGTATGCATGCCGAGCTTGCCGCGGATCACCACCCCGGCATCGGTCTCGCGAACCAGCTTTAGCGAGACGCGCTCTTTGGGATCGGGATGCAGGCGCTGGCCGATGATCGGGGCACCGCCGCAATAGGTCAGGAAACGCCCTGTGCGGGCGATCTCTTCGCGATAGGCCATCGCCTCGGCGATCTGCGCGTCCGGGGCGTTGTGCGCTTGCGCGGCGGTCAACACGCCGAGCTGGATCAAATTGCCGTAGGCCGGGGTATGGGTGATGTTGCCGGCGCTCAAGAACGTCGTCTTGGCAAAGGACCGGCCCATGCCGAGCAGATGCTCGGAACTCTTTGGCAGCACATAAGCCCACGGCACCTGATCGCCGCCAGCATTGGGTGGCGCCAGCAGCAGATCCTGCCATTCGGGATCGAGGTGGCGGTCGTACCAGAGGGCGTATTCCTCGACCATCGCCTGCGTCGCCGGGTGGGTAGTCACGTCTTCGACCCAGCCCTCGCCCATCACCCAGACCCGACGCCCGTCGCGCAATGCCTCCCGGTATTCCCGACCCGTCCTCATCGGGCCTGTCCTGTCGCCCGTCTCAGCCCCCCTGTTGGACACGGGATAACAGGGCAAATCATCGATTGCGCCTTGAAATTTGACCGGATCATCCTAGATAAAACCAATTCCATCAGATACTTAAGATAGTTGCACTAGCGCGAACAAACAGGGGGCCGAAACGGCCCTTGCAGGGGGCGGAATCGGGCTATCAGGGGAGAAACAGGGTGGCGCTCCCGGCATAGCCGTTGAGCGGAACGGGTCGGCCGCAGCCATCGGCC
>JAFAHQ010000197.1 GCA_019237135.1 Alphaproteobacteria bacterium | reverse complement strand
CTTGTGAATCCCCGGCACGATCCGTTGGCCGCTCTGGCGGACCCGAGCTGAACAGTCGGGCGCCTATGGCGGCACCCGAACGCGCGGCTTTCGATCGGTATCCCGATGTACGTATCCTCCGCAAAGTCGCCATCTACGCCCGATCTCTGTCAATTGATTTTGTGAAAATCATAATATTCGCCTAACAACTTCAATATTGTTTGTGTTTTATCGGGAAGTAGTCGCATTGTCAATAATATAGTGCGATATTGGCATAATCTGACGCACCCTTGACGCTTCATGCCGGAATCCCCGACGATGCTCAACCGGGGAACGCGCTGACCGTCCGGAGTCATCGATGGATTTCGCCCTATCCCACGAACTCGTCGAGCTGAAGGAGCGGACCGAGCGTTTCGTGCGGGAGCAGATCCTGCCGTACGAGAACGACGACAAGCAGACCGTGCACGGCCCGAGCGAGGAGCTGCGGCGGGAACTCGTCGGGCTGGGACGCGCAGCGGGTTTGCTCAGTCCCCATGTCGGCCAGGAGTGGGGCGGTCTCGGGCTCGACCACCGGGCAAAGGCGGTCGTCTTCGAGGCGGCGGGCTATTCGCCGCTCGGCCCCGTGGCGCTGAATTGCTTCGCCCCTGACGAAGCCAACATGCACATGCTCGAAGCGGTCGCCGAGCAGCACCAGAAGGAAGAGTGGCTGCGTCGGCTGGCCGCGGGTGAGATCCGTTCGTGCTTCATGATGACCGAGCCGGCGCCGGGCGCCGGGGCCGACCCCTCGATGCTACAAACGACCGCGCGTCGCGACGGTGCCGATTTCGTCATCGACGGCACGAAATGGCTGATCACCGGTGCGGTCGGGGCCACGCTCGCAATCATCATGGCCAAGAACGACAGTGACGCGCTCGGGCCGGCCGGCGCCACGATGTTCCTGTCGCCGATGAACGCACCGGGGATACATATCGAGCGGGTGCTCGACACTTTGGACCGGTTCATGGCGGGCGGCCACGCGGTCGTCCGGCTTGAGGGACTGCGGCTCCCCGAAAGTGCCGTGCTCGGACGCGTCGGCGCGGGTTTTCGCTATGCCCAGGTTCGGCTCGCCCCGGCGCGCCTGACCCATTGCATGCGCTGGCTCGGTGCCGCGCGCCGCGCCCACGACATCGCCGCCGACTACGCGCGGCGCCGCACCGCCTTTGGTAAGCCGATCGGCGAGCATGAGGGGGTCGGTTTCATGCTCGCCGACAACGAGATGGACATCCATCAGAGCCGGCTAGTGATCTGGCACGCGGCCTGGGTGCTCGACCGCGGCGAGCGGGGAACCCATGAATCCAGCATGGCCAAGGTCATCTGCTCGGAGGCGATCTGGCGCGTCGTCGACCGCAGCATGCAGATCCTGGGCGGGCTCGGCATCACTGACGACACGATCGTCGCCCGCCTGTTCCGTGAGGTGCGCCCGTTCCGCATTTACGACGGCCCCTCCGAGGTGCATCGCTGGTCGATCGCCCGACGCGTGCTGCGGGCGGGAATGACATTCTAACCCTGATGCGCAAATGCCGGGAAGCAGGGGTCACGAACTGACCGGAACCTACGGTTCCCGTGGAAAGAGATCGACTGACTTTGACGGACAGATCGCTCACCCGCGTATTCTGGGGCGTACTCGACGTGCTGAACTACTGGCTGACCCTGACGAGGTTGATCCGGCAGCGACCGAGGCCCCAATTTCTCGAACGCTGAAGTTTATTCAGCAATATGGCTCGCAGGCCAGCTACCGGAGATAGGAGGAGGGTGCGGCGGCTACCCGACGTGGACTGGAAGCTTCAGCTTCTGAACTCCTCAACGGCGCCGATCGTCTCTCCGGGCTGTCAGGCAGCCAACGCCTTGACTCTTGCCTTTTCCCGCAAAAGCTCCTTGATTTCGAACTCGAGTTCTATCGCGTGGCATCTATTTCCTTTGTCGAGTGCCTCTCTTTGTTCCACGTATCGGTCGATGAGCAAGTCTTGGATTTCCATTATCCTTGCCCCTTCTTTTGACACGAGATGTTTGTTTTCCTTCATTCCCAGTCTCCTTCGAAACCGTTCTGACAATCGAGCATCCACTTTGACAACTTCTTGCGATAACGCGTGGTTACTTTTCAGTCCATGCCGGATTGGCGATGATGCTGCTCGAGCCGCTCGAACTGCGCGATCACTGCGCTGCACGGTGGGATAAACGAGCCCTCGTGGTCTGGGAAAGCACTCGCCATAAAGATCTCGACAAAGCGCGAATCGGCCGCAGCCTCCTCGGTCCGGTCATAAGAGGCGGCAACGATCAGGTCGTGAATCACTTTTCCGGCGCGGCCGACGCGCTCAGTCGGAACCCCACAGCGATGAGCATTGCCGAGCAGGAAGCCGGCCGTCTCGCCAAGCTGAGTGGGATCGGCCGCCTGGGCAACACCGATGCCCAAGAGGAACAGCACGGCAGTAACGACGAAAGTTGGACGCATGGAAAGCTCCTATCCAGTACGTCCCCCTGTATTAAACACTGCGGAAGTCGGTTCGTGCCTGCATCGATTGCGTGCCAAACGCAATTCTGCCCCTATTTCGTTGTGTCATTTTTTGCACATTTGCGGTGGCACGATTGGCCAGACGCTCATTTCGGCTGGCTTACGAGGGCCAGCGGGCTTCCACCGGCGCCCGCTCGCGGTCGCAACCAAATGGGCGCGGCAGTGTTTTACCGGAGGGCGACGATGCACACGCCGGCCTCGCCACCGTTCGGGTAGCGGGCCAAGTATTGGCCTCTAGGGCGCATTCCACAGCACGCCGAGCAGCCGCAGCCGGCGGGCGTCTGGCGGCTTGCCGAACCCGGTGTCTTCGGTTGCTTGGGGTGGCGGATCATCGGGGCCAGGCACGTGACGCGAAGTCGGCGAGAGCGCATTTGAGGAAGAGCTGGATTTGCTCCGCGCCGGCGAAATCCGCTCGTGCTTCACGGTGATTGAGCTGCTCCGAGGCCGGGGCCGACGCGATCAGGCGGCGCGGCGCGCATAGCCCGGTTCGTATCGCCTCCCCGGTGTCATCCCGAGCCCTCGCTCCATGATCTTGCGCAGCATGTGCCTGCCGCGTGAAAGGCGCGAGCGAACAGTACCGACCGGGATGTCGAGAATCCTCGCGACGTCCTCGTAACGCATACCCTCGAGGCCAACGAGCAGGATCACTTGCCGCTGCTCCTCGGGCAATATCGCCATTGCCCGCTCCAAGTCACGCAGTTGCAACGACGCGATGGCATTGGGGATGACACCAGGGAGCGATTGGGTAGCCTCATCGGTGATGTGGGCGCCCTCGCGCAAAGCGTCACGTAGGTCGTTGACATGCTGATTGTGGAGGATCGTGAAGAGCCAGGCTCGCAGATCGGTTCCGGGCTGCCAAAGATGCTGTTTGGCGAGTGCGCGCACCAGGCAGTTTTGCACGAGATCGTCAGCCCGCGTAACATCCCGAGTAAGCGCCCGGGCGTAACGGCGCAGCCGAGGAATTTCGTCTTCGAGAAGTCGAGCGAAATCGCTCATGATACCACTCATCGCAGTTCCAGCCTTCGGCAAGCGAGGGGCTGCTCGACGACCTTAGTGAGGAACGCGGAAGTGGCTCTTTCATGGCGCGCAAATACCCTACCGGTAACATAGTGTCATTTTTGGTAACACTGCGCAAATGTAGGTCAACCGGACATTTATCGTGTAAACAGCTGACTACGAGATCTGCGGCACGATGGGTGCCGCCGGAAGCGCCTGCCAGCTTATTGACTGAATTTTAGATAGTGTCCGTCATTGGTTTGCTCACGCCGCCATTGCGTCGCGATCGGGCGCTGTTTCACGATTTTGATGAAGCCTCATTTTTGTCACAGCGCCGTGCCGACCCCATCACTAAGCGGCCTCGGCCTTGGCCTCCTCCAGCAAAGCGCGAATATGGCTCACCGCCGCAGCCTGTCGGTAAGGTTTCGACAGGAAAGACGTGCTGCCGACAAGCTCGGTGGCCGCCTGCCGCGCGGAATCGCCATACCCTGAGGTAAGCATCACCGGGATGTGGGGGTGCTGCCGCTGCAGCCAGCGGGCGAGCATCAGCCCATCCATGGCAGCGGATAAGGCGACATCGCTGAAAACGACATCCACTGGCTTCCCCGAGGCAAATACCGCGACAGCCTCGACTGCATTAGCTGCCTCGATGACCTGGAAGCCGGAAAGGCGCAGATACTCGCCGGTCGTGCGGCGCAGCAGTGTATCATCCTCGACAATCAAAACGACCGGCCCGCTGTGGGCTTCGTTGGTCTCGAACTGGCTTCTTTGACCTACCATAAAAACAAAACACCACCGCTGAAGCCTGCGTTCCCGGCGCGGCACCATAAGGTCGGCACAACGCAGTCGAGATTGCACTGCCCAGGACGAAAGCGCACCGTGAAGAGCAATCTGATCAATGCAATGCGCATCGCGCGCGAAGCCCAAAAATCGACCTAATGCGGATCAAGATGCCTCGACAGCGACGTTTCGGCGTTATGCGTCGCCCGTTTTACTATTATGCGCAAGCTGACCATGCGCGGCGATTGGCAGATATGACCGTCCAGGCGTACGTCGAGGTGCGCCGCGACGCGGACGAATTTGATCGCCTCGCGCAAAATGTCGCGGCTGGCAAAGCCGATTCCACTGATTCCAAGATACCGGAACGCTCGTGATTAGTTCAGCGTTTTGCCGCTGAAGCTTGCGATCTCTTAGGAGATGGACCGTGGAACATGACCTCGTGTTGATGCGCGAAAACGGTTCTACAAAGTGTTTTCATATTTATGCCGGTCGACACCGAAGGGGTGAGTTGGTTTCTCTGCCGATCGACGGACGTCTGATCAAAGCGCGCATCGGTAACGCCCGGGGCGAGCCCTCACTGGGAACGGAGCGGATCAAATCGATCGACCATGTCGAGGCCGCCGAGATTTGAGAGCGGTTCTCTGGATCCCGTGCGGGCGAGGTGCAGCGACAGCGAGCCGGCCGTGATCTCGGCCGCCTTGTGGATAATGCGCCCCTCGGTTATCTGAAGGCTAAAAGGTTTAACTTTTTCACGCCGATACCGCGATAGCGAGTGATGAGGTAGGGAGTGCTGGAAGAAAAGACCCACGATCTATTGGTCAGTACGCAGGCGCTGCTGCCGTTGGTTGTCACCAACGCCCTGAACGTGCTCGGGGCGCTCGTCATCCTGCTCATCGGGCTGTTGGCCGCCGGCAAGGCCAACCTGCTCGTAGTCAGGATGCTCAGCCGTGCACCGCATTTCGATGCAATGCTGAAGAGCTTCTTTGGCAGCTTGGCGCGCTACTCGGTGCTGACTGTCACCGTGCTCGCGGTACTGTCGCAATTCGGCATCCAAACGACGAGTCTCATCGCGGTGCTCGGCGCGGCCGGCCTGGCGGTCGGCCTTGCCCTGCAAGGAACACTTTCCAATCTAGCGGCGGGTGTCATGCTGCTGATCTTCCGGCCCTTTAAGATTGGCCACAAGGTACAAGTCGGCGGCAGCCTCGGCACAGTCAACGACCTGTCGCTGTTCTGGACCGAGTTGGTGACCGACGACAAGGTGCAGATCATTGTGCCGAATGGCAGCGTCTGGGGTCAGCCCTTGCGTAATTTCAGCATCTATCCGGCGCCGCCACATGGTGGCGAGGTTCGTTTCCGGATCCCCGCGGACACCGAGCTTGAGCCGTCAATTGAAAGGGTGCGTGCCATCGTCCAAAGCCACCCGCGCGTACTCGCTGACCCCGCTCCGAGCGTGCTGCTCGATCAAAGCGCGGGCGACAACGCGCTCGAAGTCGTCGTCGCGTTCTCTAGCGAGGAAGAGCCCGCGCGCGTGAAGAGCGATCTGATCACGGTAGTACATTCCGAACTCAACAGAGAGTCCTGCAGACAGGCTACACGCTAAAGGTTGCCTTATTTCAGGGCTACCGCTTGCCCGTTGCGGCCGTGACCCGACCGGATTGCTGCTCTGCATTCTCGCGGAATACCTGGTCCGCAACCCGTTTCTGCTGGTCAGGCATCGTATCGTAAAGTGTTTTAAAAGCCGTTACGAGCTTCGCTACGTGCTGGGCGTGCGCCTCGGCCATCTGCTCGTAAGATTGCATATTCTGCAGCGCGCTCATTGACTGCATCTGTTGCGCGCGCTGCAGCACGACCTGATCCATGTCACGCGCGTTCTCGCGCATTACTTCCGCGAATTGATCCCATTGCTGCCGTTCCGCCGGGGTGATGCGGAGCTGGGCGTTGAGTTCGGTGATGCGGTGCTCGACGCGCTCCTGGGCATTCTTGCCGGGTACCGGGTGACCGGCCATCGGCGAGGATGCGGCGGCCGGGGGTACGGCACCCTGCGGTGCGGCCGAGACTGGAGCCTGCGCGGACTGCGCCAAAGCGGTCGCAGGCAAGGAGAGTAGGGCGGCCAGGGCCGTGGGAGCGAGACGGTTCGACAGGATCATTTTCATTGGAGTTTTTCCAACGTTAGCTGTTGGGGGAGCCCAGCGTCATTAATAACCGTAGTAGACGGCTGGCGGCGGTGCGTAATAGCCGGGCGGCGCTCCGTAATAGACCGGCGGCGGTGGTGCGTAATAACCCCCCGATGCGATCGCCGCGCCGATGCCGAGGCCGATCAAGCCGCCGACGATGGCGGCGCCGGCATTGTTGCCGTGGTGGTTGGGATGCCCGTGGCCGTGCCAGTTCTCTGCATGGACGCTGGGGGCGAGTGCGAGACCCGCGACAACCACTGCTGTGGGCAGGAAACGTGCGCAAAAAGCCATAGTCGGCTCCTTTGTAGAAACTGATAGCGAAACACCATTTGTCGCGAGTTGGTTCCACGGTCGCGCTCCAGCTTACCTAGAGGCGGCCGATGAGCGGGGCTACCGAGGGTGGTCGGCAGAAGCATAAGCGCGGCGAGGTTGGATGTTTCGGGCCCGGTTGGCGAGGCCGAACACGGCGATCTTGTCCTATGGCTCCGCTAAAGTCGAACGTCAGATGACGCCCTCCGCGGCAAGCTGTTCCACCTCGCTGGGCGAGCGGCCAAGCAACTCGGTCAACACCCACATATTGTCTTCGCCGTAGCACGAGGCGCCGCGGTTGGTCGGACCGCCGATATAGGCCGGGGTAGCGCTCACGCTCGGCCCGGGCGCGCGCCTAATCTTCTGGCCCGTGGCTTCCATTACGTTTTGGCGAGCTTCACTGCGAGGGACCGCGCCGCGATCGCGCACCGAGACAACTTCGAGCTTCCGCCTCGGTATTTGGCCAGCTCGGCGCGCGAGCCCAGGACTACCGCCGTCCCGGCATGGATGCTTCGGAATAGAATTACTGGCCGCTGTTCAGCGTAATGGCTCCTGGAGCACCGGCGGTGAAGGAGGTGATGTTGGTCCGCCAAATATTGGTATTTGGGGAATCACCGATATACTCGTTGGCGGACCAGAAGGTTTTGCCGTCCGGGCCGAGAACAGTCATGCTGTAATCGCCGATCCGGAAATTGACCGAGCAGAAGCCGACACCGGGAGCCGCAACCGTCGAGACAAGCGTGCCGGTGTTTTGATCGGGGGTGCCGACCCACATGGACAAGAACTCGTTCTTCGACGACTCCATCCAGGTGACACCCAGACCGCCCGATTGGTCCATATCCACCGACGGCATTTGCGCCGGAACACCGGTACCGGGATCGACGGCAAATTCGCCGCTGAGAACCGGCGTGTCACTCGTCACATCCAGATCGAAGATCAGAGCCTTCGGATAGTAAACCCATCCGCGGGCGTGCCGGACGCCATCGCCGTCACAAGGTGGGCTCGGTGAAATTGCACCTGCGTCGTTGTCGTATTCGGGAAGGTCGTGATGGAACCGCCCGGCTGCTCGGCGCGCGGTGCATTTCGATACGGCGTGACCGGCAGAGACGTGTAGGTGAAGTTTGGCGAGTCGCTGAGATAGTTGGTCATCTCGGTGACACGGATCGTATTACCGCCTGCATCAGTCCCGTCGGTCGAGACGAACCACTCGACGCCGCCGGTCCTGTCGTTGTGCAATTGCGCCGGCGGCACCGCGCGGAACTGGAATTGCGGGACCGAGACGAAAAAGCTCAGAGTGCCGGCGAAGATCGCCAATTTGTCGATTGCGTCGATCGTCGCGGCATCACCACCACCAGGACCGAAGTTGTTAAAAGAGATGAAGATCGCATCCTTGTTGAAGCCGATCTTGGGATAGTCCGGGAAACCAGCCGGAAACGGTGGGTTGATGAGGTGGAAGGACCGGAACCCGTGCAGCGGGTTGCCGTCTCGGGAGACTGCGAAGAATAGCCTGGAATCGTTGCTGTCGAAAGCACTAATATACCAGCGGTTAGCGATGTCGTCATAGACGACATAGGGATCGCCGCCGGTGGACGCTCCAAAAATCTGCGCAAGCAGTGCGTCGAATAGGATGTTTCCCATCGTCTTGTTCCAGATGCGGATCTGGAAGTTGACTGTCTCGACGACAAAATTGTTGCCGACGGCCGCATTGGTATCGGGCGGCAGACAGCCCCAGTTCGAGCCGAGAAAGTCGATACCCTCAAAGCCCGGGCGGAGGATTCTCTGTCCGGCGATAGAGAGTCTTTTGATCGGGCCGAAGAACGGTTGCTGGACAGCCCGTGGAGAATCCAGCCCGGCTTCGTCGCGGTCAGCCGGGCTTCACGCCCGTTGACCGCGTGATCGGCACTTTTAACCGGCAGTTCGCAGAAACGTCACTGTCCGCTGTTCGACGCTATCGATTGCTCAGGTGCGGTAAAAGAGGTGATGTGCGTGCGCCAGATGTTGATGGTGCCGCCGTCGCCGATATATTCATTTGCCGACCAGAACACGTCTCCTGTCGTATCGGACTGGTCGAGCACTGTCGAGCTGTAATCACCGATCCTGAAATTAGCAAAGAAGAAGCCTCCGCCGGGAGCCGCCACCGCCGGGACGAGTTTGCCGAACCGGTCGAGCGTGGCAACCCACATCGTCAAGTATTCGCTCTTCGAGGATTCCATCCAGGTGAGACCCAGATTGCCCTGGCTGTCTTGATCCACCGACGGCATCTGCACGGCCACCCCATTGCCGGGATCGACGAGGCGTTCCGCCATCAGGGTGGGTGCCCCACGCGACACATCGATCTGGTAGATGCGTCCTTTCGGATAGACAAACCCGTCCGTAGCAGTGGCCGAGGCCATTGCCGTCACCAGCTGCCCGTTGTGAAACTGGACTTGCGTGGTGGTCGTGTTCGGAAAAGTGGTGATCGAACCGCCGGGCTGATCGGCCGTAGTGGCGTTTCGATACGCGGTCACGGGCAGCGATGTGTAGGTGAAGTTCGGCGAGCTGCTCAGATAGTTGGTCATCCGCGTGACCCGGATCGTGGTACCGCTGACATCGTTGCCGTCGGTCGAGACGAACCACTCGACGCCGGCTGGCGGTTGTCGGTACCCACTTGCCCCGCCGCCGCTTTGGTGCATTTGCGCCGGTGGCATCGCCCGGAATTGCAGCTCCGGTTGCGAGACGAAATAGGTCAGTGTCCCCAATAAGGCGGCCGCCTTGTCGATCGCGGCAATCGTCGCGGGGGCGCCGGCGATAGTGAAGTTGTTGTAAGAGATGAAGATCGCGTCCTTGCTGAAGCCGGGCTTCGGGTAGTCGGGGAAGCCGAGGTTTGCGAGGTGAAAGGTCGGCAGGAAGCCATCGAGGGGGTTGCCATCCAGCGACACCGCCAGAAACAGCCCGCTGTCGTTGCTGTCCAAGGCCGAAACGTACCACCGGTCGACGGTGTCGTCGTACAGCACATAGACATCACCGCCCGAAGGCGCCCCGAAAAATTTTGCCAGCGGTTCGTCGAGCAGAAGTGCTCCCGAGGCCTTGTCGAATACGCGGATTTGCAGGTTGGTCGTCTCGACCACCAAGTCGTTGGCGACCGCGGCATTGGTGTCGGGCGGCAGGCAGCCGCAGTTCGATCCGAGAAAACTGATCCCGTCGAAGCTTTGACGAATAATCTGCTTCCCGTCACCGGGTGGAGGCGCCGCGAGGTCGGAACCCGGCGTCGGATCGGCTAATGGCTGGCTGTCGGCTGGTACAGGCGCCGTCGGCGTCGGGGTTTCTTGTGCGAACGGCGTTGTCGAAGTGAAGGCAAGTCCGCACGCCAGCACGGCAGCGACGATGCATTCTTTACCGGCGGTTTTCATGAGTTGATCCTCCCCAAAGCGCTATTCATCCAGATTAGAGGCCGACCGGCACAAACTGCCAGTCATCGGCCGGAGGTTGTTGTGCTGATACTGTCGTGGAAGTTAAGACCAGCCCGCATAGCAATGCGACAGCCACGCCATTTCGCTTACACATGATTTTCATAACATCCTCCCAAATTGGCGTATGTATTGCCTCCGCCGACATTGGCCGTAGCTTCGACCACCTCCCGGTTGAGATACCGGCAAGTCACAGCGCCGCTGCTCAACCACTTCAGCCCTGACGCGGCCTGGATCTTTCGCTGGGTGGCGGCGATCTCACCCGGCCCGATTATCGCCCGAAGGCGAGCGCAGTTGTAAAGAACCGCTGCTGATCTCTCATGCTGCCCCCGTTTGGTGTGTTCTAGGCTGCAATATTATGGTTAATTTTATCGAGGTTGGTTAAGGTTAAAATAGAGCCGCGCTCGCTGTCAACGCGCGTTTAATTAGTGTCTTACGCAGCTTATCCTACTTTCAGAGGTGCCGATCAGGTAATAGCCTTACTACCGACAGCAGATTTACGCGCTGCACCTCTCGGGATTTTGTCGCGGTGTTTCACGACCTCGTGCCGACTGCTGATAAGGCCGCAGCCTTATCGGGGACTCTGACCTATTTCGTTTCGCTTCCGGAGTTCCAGTTCCGGGCGATGCCACCAGCCCAGATGCATGAGGACGATAAAGACCGCCATAAGGGCGGCGGTGTCGAGTGGTTCGTCTCGACCGATGGTACTGATGCGGGCGGTAAGGCGATCCGCGTCATCAAAAATGACGAACTACCTCAGCGAAGCGCCAAATTTCACCACACGTCTCTGCTAGTCGCACAATACAAGAACGCCAGCCGGGCCGATCAACCCGGCGGCAGCGTCAGAACATTTTCAAATACGACAACCACACAAGTGCAGTTGCACAAGGGGCATTTGGTGACGGTCATGGCCTCCAGCACGGCAACGGATGGGTTCGTCTGTACAAAGGGACTGCTCTATTAGATCGATGTGTCGGGGGACACACCGATCCTCGTCAACGAGCGCCTAGCCGATCCCGGTAGGGGGTGGCGGCACAGATGCAGTCCGTGGATGAGGACAGCAATGGCAATCTCGGCTTGACCTGGATGGAATCGTCGAACAGCGAATACCTAACGATGTGGGTCGGCACCATCGACCCGCCGGCAAGCTCGTCGCCGCAAATCGGGGCCGCAGGTGCCGGCTTTTTCTTCGCCACCGGCCGGATTGGCGATGACAATACCACGGTGCTCGACCAGTCCCGTTGATCGAAAGGACGTGTTCTGGTCGGCCAACGAATACACCAGCGATTGTGGTAATGCCAATATTTGGCGGACACATTTCACCTCCCTCGCTATCGGCAAGCAGCGTAAATACATAGGGTCGTGCAGCGCACAGTGATATTGAAACACTCGTTAAGGTGTGATCATTGCAGGCACGGGGGTCTGTCTGCAACCGGGAGGCTCACAACCGGGAACAGTCATTGACGCGGGTGTCGTCCCGGCCCCGGTCCCATATGCTGGCGGGAAGCACCGGAGGACGACAACGTTGTCGAAGGGGTAGAATACCGGTCCGACCCTTGCATATGCGACAAGGGTCGAGGCCGGCGGTCTTCGGGGATATTGCGATCAGGCGGGGCCATCGGGGTCAGTGTCAAAATCACAGACCCATGCTCCATCATGAAAGGTACAGAAAGTAGGTGCCGCCGACGCTTTCTCGACTATGCCGACCGCCAACACAAACGCGAGAACGAAAACAAATTTGGCCATTGGGTTCACTCCTTGGGCATTTACCGATAAAGCGGCGCAATCTCCGCCGCCGAGATGGCCAAACTAACATGCCGACCGTCCGGAGACCGTCCGCCCCGCTCTGTTGCAATTCAAAATGAGACCTACTGTATTTATGAGACCTACTGTATTTCGGCAATGTCTGCGTAACGGGATCGAACACGACCTTCATCGCTGCCCCCGCTTTACATTGTCACGCTCGCGAACAAGGTTGCTAACTAGCAGCGCACCCTCAAGGAGCTCGATGAGGCCGACGCGGTAGGGCAGGCTGTCGATGTAGCGCCCGGTAGTTGATGAAAAATCAATCCAGCGCTGCAAGGTGCCAAACCCGGAGACACGCCTCCATGCCCGGTCCAGGCTCAGGCATATCGGGCGTCAGATGACGCCCTCCGCGGCAAGCTGTTCCACCTCGCTGCGCGAGCGGCCAAGCAGCTGGGTCAGCACCCACAAATTGTCCTCGCCGTAGCACGGGGCGCCGCGGTTGGTCGGTCCGCCGATGTACGCCGGGGTAGTGCTCAGCTTCATCGGCAATTCATAAACCGGCCAGGTGCCGATTTTGGTACCGGTCACCTCGGTCAGCCATCGGAGGTGGAGAAGTTGCGGATCCGTGTCGCAGCGGTCCTCGGCGTTTTGACAGACCCCGGCCGGCGCCCCGGCGCGCTGCAATCTCATCATGCAGTCGTAGCGGTCCTGCGTGCGCGTCCATAATTCCACCGCGGCATCGAGGGCGTCTTGATGCAGCAGCCGATGTTCGAGCGTATCGAAGCGGCGGTCGTCGAGCCACGCCTCCTGTCCCGCCACCGTCGCCAAGGCGCGCCACTCGGCTTCCGTAAAGCACGCAATGGCGATCCAGCGGTCCGTGCCGGCGCAGCGATAGGCGCCGTGCGGCGCTGCCGGCTTATAGGGCGAGCGATTGCCGTAGCGCCGCCACTCGCGCTCATTGGCCGACCAGTCGAGGATCGTAGTGCCCGTCAGAAAAATGCCGGACTCGCATTGCGAGGCGTCGATCCATTGGCCTTCGCCGGTGCGCTCGCGATGGTACAGCGCACCGAGCAATGCCAGTGCATAGCCGTAGGCGCCCATCCAGTCGAGATAGGAATAGCCCCAGCCGACCGGCATCGCCGGCTCGGGCAGGCCCGACATGTC
>JAFAHQ010000176.1 GCA_019237135.1 Alphaproteobacteria bacterium | reverse complement strand
AGCAGGCTGCGGCGTCGCTCGGCCTTGGTCAATAGACGTCGCGGGCGTAACGGCCTTCGCGGGCGAGGCGCGCCGTCGCCGACGGTTTTGACAGGACCAAGCCACCTGCGGATCAAGAAGCTGCCGATGCTTTGAACTGTTCGAGCGTGCCTTCCTCGTTGTTCCCATCGGTAGCGAATAGCCGGCCGCATCGGCTGAGAGGATCGCCGCAAGACGGCGGGTCTGGCTCATTCCCCTCGCCGGCCGCCAAGCGCAAGCCCGAAGTCGGCACAACGACCGGGGTGAGTACTGTCAGCCGCTTGAGGATGGATCGCGCTTCGTCGAGGCGGCCCATGTGTGCGTAGCAGGCTGCCAGCGCGCGATATGCGGGGAGAACGCAGGAACCTCTTCGAGGGAGATCCGCAGCGCCGCCAAGGCATCCTCAAACCAATGACTGACGAAATGAGCAATACCCACCCCGGCCAAATGGAACCCCCTCTGACCGCGCGGATTGAGGCGCATCGAGGTCTCGAAATGCTCGATCGCGAGTTCCGCCTGTCCAGCGAACAGGTGCAGCCAGCCGCTCCAATACCAGCCATAGGCAAAGCTCGGATTGAGTACGAGAGCGCGATCGATCAAGGCTAGAGCGGCATCGATATCCTCGCCGAAACGCCCGAGCACCATGGCGGCGCGACCGAGGACACCCGGGTCATCGGCGGCGGCGCGAAGGGCCTCGCGGGCAAGGTCAACCGCCGCGCGGCGTTTTTCCTCCTCGTCGCGACTATCGGCCCAATCGTAGTTGCCGACGTTGGCCCGGTAGGCCGCCGCCAACGCGAGAGCAGGACCGTAGCGTGGTTCCCGGTCAATGGCCTGCTCGAGCAGATCGAGCGCCTGAGCTAGATGCTCTCGTTCGTAGCTCAAGCAGTTGCGCGCGCCCGCAGATAAAGATCGTAAGCGGTCAGATCTTTCGTTGGCCGTTCGGCTGAGTGACGGATCTCCGCGGCTTGTAAAGTCGGCTCGATAACGCCGGCTATGCTGAGTGCGACCTTATCCTGAAGATCAAAGATGTTATCGAGTGGGCCGTCGAAGCGGTTGGCCCAGAGATGCGCGCCGGTTCCCGCTTCGATCAACTGCGCGGTGATGCGCATCCGCCCACCGCCCTTCCTGACCGAGCCTTCGAGGACGTAGCGCACACCCAACTCGCGGCCGACCCGCTTTACGTCGATCGCTTGGTCTTTGTAGGTGAAGGTGCTGTTGCGCGCAATCACGAACAGCCAGCGGATGCGGGAGAGTGCCGTGATGATCTCCTCGACCACGCTGTCGGCGAAATATTCCTGCTCCGGATCGCCGCTTAGATTGGCGAAGGGCAGCACCGCGATCGACGGCTTGTCGGGCAGCGGCAATGCCGGTTCAGCCCCCACCCCGCGCGCTTTCCGCACTTCCCTCCCCGCATGCGGAGGAGGGTTCGGGAGGGCCTCTTCGGTCCGATGCGGTAGACGCAAACCGGGCGAGCGATGTTCTTCAAGCAATGCTCGCCGATGCTTTCGAAGGCACAATCGAGCCGACCCTGGTCGAGCACGATGCCCGAGACGAAGATCGTTCCGGGCTCGGCGATCCCCTCCAGCCGCGCGGCGATGTTGACGCCGTTGCCGTGAATATCGCCATCTTCGACGATTACATCGCCCGAATTGATGCCGACGCGGAATTGGATGCGCTCGTTCTCGCCAGGCGCAGCGCCCTGAGGCGCGCAAGGGTGCCGGCCTCGTCCCGTTCCATGAGACGGCTGTATCCCGCGACATCGGCCGCAAGGATGGCCGCGAGCCGGCGCTCGACCCGCTCTTCACCCAAGGTGCCCTCTCTGGCGGCGGCCCGCCCCGGCCGGGCCGCCCGGTGGTTTCTAAGAGCGCACTTTGCGCTTCGGCTGGGGGTGAATCAAGCACGCTCAAGGGGTTAGAAAGCGCGGATAGCCCCCGCGGGACTAGGACAAAATCTGCTCGCTTATAGCAAATGGCCGCTGCGGTTGGCCTTGGTGCGCAGGTAGCGCTCGTTGTGCCCGTTTGACGGGAAGACGTGCGG
>JAFAHQ010000103.1 GCA_019237135.1 Alphaproteobacteria bacterium | reverse complement strand
CCGTACGAGGCCGATCGTCAATCTCCCCTACACGCAGGAATGCAACGATGTGGCGATGATGCTGATCCAGCATCACAAGGCCGGCGAATACTACGATCGCGCGATCGACCAGTTCGCGCAGCTCCATGCCGACGCGGCGCAGTCAGCACGGGTCATGGCGCTGGTGGTGCACCCCTACATCATGGGAGCGCCGCATCGGCTCCGGTATTTTCGCGATGTGCTCGGCCATATCCGCGACCATCGCGAAGTGCTGTTCTGGACCGGCGAGGAGATCCTCGATTGGTTCAGAGGGCAACGCGGCGGAAAGTAGCGACCTCGCTCGAGGCGGGTGAGCTCGCCTATCACAGCCTTCGGCGACCCGATGATCCCCATATGGCCGATCGCGGTGAACTCGGCGACCGCCGAACCCGTTCACTCGTTGTCAGTAGGTCGAACCCGATACTATCGTAGCGGCAGACTGGTCAGGGATATCGCCAGGGCGAAGGAGAAGGCGCGATGGCAAGGTCTTTCCAATTTGACGTCGATTCCGTCGTCGAAAAACTCAACCGAATTTTGCAGATGGAACTTGCCGCGGTCATCTACTACACACACTACTCTTTTATGATCTACGGTCACGCACGAATTCCGATTACTTCATGGTTGCGTGATAACGCGGCGGAATCTCTGGCCCACGCTCAAGAGGCGGGTCAAATGATCATGCGGTTGCACAAGAGGCCGGCTCTCGGCATCGCGGCGTTGCCGACCACTCCGCACAATACGATTGACGAGATCCTGACCGAATCAATAGAGCGGGAGGAGGCTGGCGTAGAACTCTATCGGGAATTACTCGCCCTTGTGAAAGACAAATCCGTCGTTCTCGAGGAATATGCGATGCGGCTGGTCTCGGCCGAGGCCGTACATCTGCGAGAGATGGAGCTGATGTTGATGAAGCGCGCACCTGAATAGAGCGGAGTCGCATGGAAGTAGGATTCCCTTGGCGCATCAGTCATCGGGGCAGAGGTAGTTCGTGCTCGTTAGCAGGGTGATCGGCGTCCAATTCGTCCGCCAAATCGTTGAGTTCACGGCAACCTGAGTCCGTTGCCAACACGCGCAGCCGTGTTGCCACTTCTGACAGCCTCATTCGGTCTACTCCTATACGACACCATGGAAGGACTGGGTCCGGTGATGGGGTCATCCGCTCGTAATTGAAACGGGCTCCGCTCTTCTCACTAAGATGGTTTGTGGTGCTCCACCAGCGAAAGAGATCCCGGATTCGGCGAGGGCTGCCTCGATCATTCTGAGCGCCGCCGAGCGGATCTCGAATTGGCAGCCGGGGGCTGTCATGAACTTGCAGCGGAATATTTTGACGCCCGGATCCACGCGGTAGAGCTTTCCTTTTAGCGGCTCCCGAATCAATGGGCCGAGCTCGGGGTCCAGAGCCATATCCGCGCCTATACTTTTGATCATCTTGCGAATTTTTTCACTGTCGACCGAAAGCGGCAGCGGAAGGTTGAGCTTGTCGATGACCCAGTCGCGCGAATCGTTGCGCACAGTGCCAAGCAAACCGTACGGCACGAAAGTCAGCGGACCGTTGTGGTGGCGCAATGCCACCGTTCTGAACGAGATATGTTCCACTGTGCCCTTCGTGCTCGTCCCGCCTTCGATGTATTCTCCAATCCGGAACACGTCCTCGATCAGAAAAAACACACCCGAGATCACATCTCTCACCAGAGTTTGGGCGCCGAACCCGATCGCCAGACCGAATATACCCGCTCCCGCCAGCAACGGCGCGATCTGAATACCCAATGTCCAGAGAGCCGAGAGGGTGAACAGCACCAAAAAAACGACCGCCAGTGTGGTGCGGAGCAAGGGTAGCAAGGTCAGCAGACGGGTATTTTCGGTTGGCGGGCTACTGGGATCGAGCGGCGCCAGCCTCCGCAATCGGCGGTCGACGGCGAAACGAATGGCGATCCAGCCGAGGTGAGCGACAAAGGCGAGCGCGACGGTCTCGGCAAGGTGCAGAGCCAGTTGTGCCAACGGATTCGAGCCTGCTGCGAGCTCCGTAAACGGCACCCGCATAATCAGAATCGCGACCGCGATCCCGATGAGCAGCGTCGCGAAGCGAACGGCCGACAGCACGATAAGGGGCAGCATGTCGGGGAGCGTCTCAGCGGCCGGCTCCTCGGCACTCGCGGTGGTATCCCGCCAAAAGAACAAGACAATTCGTTTCGACGCGCCGAGGAATGCGGCTACGATCGCAATGTCGACCAGCAGAGCTGCGATGCGTCCACCGCCAGCCAGCGCCAGAACGGCCGTCGCCACGATAACGAAGCACACGATGAAGGCCCCCGGGAAACGAGGACGCCGCCGACGCCTATTGCTCCTCTCTGAGCGCGGTCGAAAGACAATCAGAACAACAGCGAGCAGGCTGATCACAATGAGACCGCCGACGCCGACGCGGATCGCCCCCGCTAGATGAGGAGCCGAGCCGACCGTGGTCAGGAGTTGCGGGAGAAGGATCGCCGTGGCGGCCAGCACAGTCAGCCACACCACACTCCCGACGACAAATCCGGAATTGTGGTCTTGAATACCGGTCAGCCGCACCACCGGGCGGTGCGGCGAAACGACAACGTCGGCGATAATCCAGGCGCCTCGAAGTGCGACCACCAGGGCCGTCGCGGCGATCACGATCGCGTCGACGTTCGGCGGCCATGGAAGGATCATTGCCGTCGCCAGTGTGGACGAGGTGAACACCAGTAACCCGAAGCCGAGCAGAGCCAGGCGCCGCAATGCCAGGACCACCGCTTGCCGCGGCGTGGTCGCCGTCGTGGCGATTATGGCGCGCAGTGGTGCGGCGGCGAACGTCCAATACAACCATTCGAGACCAGCGCCGGCAATCAGGAGGATCAACGCGAAAGTGACCGCTCGCACCGCGGTTCCGTCGTTCAGCACCGCAGCGACGGCCGCGCCAAGTCGCTCGGCCTCGGCCGGCGACATCACAAAATCGTCCCGAACACCCTGCAGATTGGCGCTCACATTGGCGGCCGCCTGACCGGCGAACCCCTGGAAAGCCAGCTGGTCCGCCCTCGCGGACGACACGCCCGCGCGGGCTAGAAGCAAAACGATGGCACCGGCTAAACAAACGAGCCACAATCTCACGACACTGCTTCCAGATCTGGTTCGGTCGCCGTTGCCCAGCTGTCAGGTTCCCTGGCCGCCTCAGCGTCAACGAACGCGGGATAAACACGCTGCACGCTCAGCGGCCTCCCGAGAAGACGGGCCTGGCAGGCAAGCCGCGCGTCGCCCGGCGCTTTGACCCGGTGCAGAGTTGCCGACTCCGCTTCGGCCGGCGCCGAGAGATCGGCATCGGCCGGAACGATGATCCTGCATGTCCCGCAGCGGGCGCGGCCGCCACAGACACTCGCATGAGGAATGTGGTTCGCTCTGCTGACCTCCAGCACCGACATGCCGATATGTCCAACCGCGGTCACGCCGCCATCATAGGAAATCACGACAAGACTGCGCCGCCGTCTCAGAATGTTGGCGGCGAGGATGCCGACAGCCGCCGCGACGGCCACGCCGTACACCAGGTAGACTCCGTACTCAATGACGTCGAGACGATGACGCATCTCTTGCAGGATCAGCAGGTTCTGCTCGATCAGGGCCCGCCAATCAGCGTCGCTAGCCAGTCGCGCCAACACAGCCTCGCCCGCATGAGCAAAGCCCAGCAGGGCAAGGATCGGGATCGCGAACAGGATGGGAATGACGACCGGCGCCAGGCGTGGCCAGACAGGCCTCAGGACCAGCGTAGAGTAGAGACCGATGGCCCCATGAACCCAGACAATCACCACCACGAGGAGCTGCTGGAGCGCCAACAGCGGCGCGTATCTCCAGTAAACGGCAAGGACGTAGCCGTAGTTGGGACTAAACCGGGCCACCAAGTCGCTCGCCACCGCGAGTCCGACGACGTGATTGACAAGCAGAGGCGGCGTTGCGAGACCGAGCAGCAGCTGGACCCAATCCGTCCGACTCATCGCCAGCGAATGACGCGACGCGAGCGAGGTAAGACCAAGACCGGCATGGGCGATCGCCGCGGCCAGCAACAAGGTCTGTCCGAGCCTCGTCTGCCAC
>JAFAHQ010000007.1 GCA_019237135.1 Alphaproteobacteria bacterium | reverse complement strand
CGATCCGCGGTTGGCGTCCGGAGGAGGACACTGATGAAGCCCGAAACGGTCGGCATGTCGTCGGCGCGGCTGGCGCGGCTGGATCACGTGATGAAGCGCCGTTACGTCGACGGCGGCTATCTGCCCGGTATGCTGAGCTATGTCTATCGCAAGGGTCACCTCGTGCATACCGGCATTTGCGGCCACATGGACGTCGAGCGCGGCAAGCCGATGCGCGAGGACGCGATCTTTCGCATCTACTCGATGAGCAAGCCGATCACGGCGGTCGCCTTGATGATGCTGGTCGAAGAGGGCCTGATCGGCCTCGATGATGTCGTCCACAGCCACATTCCCGCTTGGAAGAACCTCGGCGTATACGCCAGCGGCATGCCGTCGCTGCTGGCAGAGGCACCACCAAGCTTTATCACGACACCCACCTTGCGGCCGATGAAGGTCGTCGACCTCGCGACCCACACGTCGGGTCTCACCTACGGCTTCATGATGCGCACCGCCGTCGACGCCGCCTACCGCCAGGCCAAGGTGACCGACCGGGAGAGCCCTGGCCGGCTGCAAGGGATGATCGATCAACTTGCCCAAATCCCGCTCGATTTCTCGCCGGGGACAGCCTGGAACTATTCGGTGTCGATCGACGTCCTGGGCTATCTCGTCGAGAAATTGTCCGGCATGAGCTTCGGCGAGTTCCTGCGTACGCGGCTCTTCGAGCCGCTCGGCATGAGCGACACCGCGTTCTACGTGCCGCCGGACAAGATCGAGCGATTCACCTCCTGCTATCAGCCCGAGACCAACGGCGGGCTCAAGCTGCAGGACGATGCCCGGAAGAGTACCTACACCAAGCCGCCGATCCTGGAATCAGGCGGCGGCGGCTTGGTGTCCACGGCGCACGACTATCTGCGCTTCTGCCGCATGATGCTGAACGGCGGCACGCTCGACGGCGTGCAGATCCTGAGCCCCAAGACGGTTGCGCTCTTCAGCCTGAACTACCTGCCGGACGGCAGAGAGGTCGCCGACATGGCACTGCCCGGGATGTTCAGCGAGTCCAGCTATGCCGGCATCGGCTTTTCGCTCGGCTGCGGGGTTAACGTCAATCTGGCCAAGACCCGCCTACCCGGTTCGCTCGGCGAATATTTCTGGGGCGGCGCTGCCGCGACCGCCTTCTGGATCGACCCCAAGGAAGAGCTGACGGTCGTCTTCATGACCCAGGTGATCGGCAGCGAGGCGCGTCTGACCTTGCGCCGGGACCTGCGGACCTTAGTCTACTCGGCGATGACGGAGTCGTTCGGGTAGCCAGCTCGGCTTGCGCTACGACTCGCTCCAGGCGCGGCCGCTGTGTCCTGTCGGCAACGACGCAGGGCGACGACCAGATAACCCGAGTAATGAGCGGATCAGTTTAGCACGTCGGCAGAGGCGCTGTTCGTCAGCGGCTTCTAGCTTCTCGTCGGCCAGTTCTGCTTCGATGTTTTCGAGCAGCAGCGGCAGTGCGACCGCGAGCGGGAGTAAGGGTCGGTTCAGGTAAGGGGTGGTCATTACGGTCGCTCCGGTCTTCCGCCGGACGCAGGCGAGTGCGCGTCTTTCGCCTGATAGCAGACAAACATTTCAAAAACGTCAAAAAGCCGTCAGAACCGCACAGCGCGCTGCGTCACGCCAAGCCGAACGCGTGCAGAATCGACGGCCCAAGGCAAGAAGCCGAATCCAAAGTGCGAACATGGTGATCGATGCTTCCTCGACATCCAGCCCATTTTGTGATCGTCGGCGCGGGCGCTGCGGGCCTGATGACTGCCCGCGAGCTCGCGCGCGCGGGCAAAAGGGTGACCATCCTCGAGGCACGAGAGCGATGCGGCGGACGCAT
Organism: Alphaproteobacteria bacterium; assembly: GCA_019237135.1. Classification (GTDB taxonomy): domain Bacteria; phylum Pseudomonadota; class Alphaproteobacteria; order ATCC43930; family CGMCC-115725; genus AP-15. The sequence goes on along the minus strand of JAFAHQ010000007.1, from coordinate 6,809 downwards.
CTACCCGCTGCCCACCCAGGAATTTGGATACCCGCCGGAGGGCGGCGCCGAGTTCGTCCATGGCGCGGCCCCTTTCACACGTGCCCTGATGCGCGAGGCACGACTTTCGCTATCGCCCCTTGAGGGTACGCGATGGAATGCCCGCAGAGGGGCGTTGTCGCCGGGCGAGTCTCCCACTCCTCACGCGGGGCGGCTTCATCGAGCCTTGAGGACATTGAAAACCGATCTACCCATCGCCGAGTTTCTGAAGACGCACTTTGCCGGTCGGCAATACAGTGAGCTTCGGCGGACAATCACGAGGATGGTCGAGGGCTACGACGCGGCCGACCCGAGCCGCGCCAGCACCTTCTCAATCCGCGACGAATTGATGGAGCGGGGGAACGGTCAGCAAGGGCGGATCGCGGGGGGCTATGGCGCACTCATCGAGTATCTCGAATCCGAATGCCACCGGTATGGCGCCTCGATCCATCTCGACGCAGCGGTAGGGGCCATCGACGCGAGGCGCGAACGGGTTGCCGCACGATGTCACGGCGGCACCGTCTTCGAGGCTGATGCCGCGATCCTTACCGTGCCGCTCCCCCTCCTGCCCGAAATCGCGCTTCCAGCAGCCGCGCGCGAGAAGGCAGCGACCAGTGCCGATATCGGATTTGGCAATGTTGTCAAAATTCTGCTGCGATTCGCCACGAAATGGTGGGCCGATAATGGTAGGCGCCATCTTGCCGACCTGTCGTTTCTGTTTTCCAGCGCAACGGTTCCGACCTGGTGGACGCAGCATCCGGCCGGGTATCCGGTGCTGACGGGCTGGTTGGCGGGACCCAAGGCTGACAGGGTGGCACGACTCGACACGAGTGAGCTTGTTGAGGTGGGGCTCACCTCGCTCGCCGAGATTTTCGATCGATCTCTGGACCGCTTGAGGCAGGATCTCGTCACGTCACAAGCGATCAACTGGGGCAACGACCCGTTCGCACGCGGCGCCTATTCCTATGCCACGACCAAAACACGGGAGGCGCAGTCGGCGCTGAAGAAACCGGATGGTGGTGCCGTATTCTTCTCCGGCGAAGCGCTTTATGCCGGCCGGGATATGGGGACCGTCGAGGCGGCGCTGGCCAGCGGACGGGAGACGGCGCGGACGATCCTGGCCGCCCGACCATAGGTGTTTCCACCGAGGGAAGCTCCGGATGAATCAAAGCGTGTACGAGCATCAAGTTGGCCAGCCAGCCGGCTTGTGACACACTTGAGCGAGATACAGTCCGTAACGGGCTGCGAGAGGGGAAGTCATGGCCGACGACGACGCTCTGTTTCAGAAAGGCATGCCGATCCGGCGCGAGGCGCTAGGCCCTGAATACGTAGACGCCTCTATGGCGCGCGCCGATGAGTTTATGATGTCGTTCCAGCGGGCGACCACCGCCTGGGCATGGGGTTGGGCGTGGGGGGATCGGACACTCGACCGAAAGACCCGCAGCTTGATGAACCTTGCGATGCTTACTGCCTTGAACCGGGCGCCGGAGATCAAGCTGCACGTCAAGGGAGCACTCAACAACGGCGTTACCGTGGAGGAGATCAAAGCTGCCTTGCTGCATGCGACAGCCTATTGCGGAATCCCGGCCGGACTCGATGCATTCCGCGCCGCACATGAAGTGCTGGTCAGCGAAGGCGCGCTAGGCAAACCCTGAACGGCCACTGTCGCATCTGCTGCATGTTTCACGATCCTGCCGGCGATACCCCGAGATCCGCGCGTATCCCACAAGGACGGACTGAGATGGAAAACCGGAATCAGTTAGGGCCTTTCAGTGAGGGTCTTTCAATACCCCGAATACCTCAGGCATTCTGCGACGCGGAAGAGCATCGGGCCCGGTGGCTCGCGCGGACTTCAAATCCGTTGGAGGGCGCTCGGCGTCCTCGGTAGGTTCGACTCCTGCCTCTTCCGCCACTTCATCGCATATTCTTCTGAAGTGCCGCGGAGCCCGGAAACCCTGGAAACGAGGCGCGGCGAGCACGGGGGTCGGCGGATCGGCCGCTGCTTTTGTCCTCGAAAAGGGCGCAGGGCAGGCCTTTAATTCTACCTCGGTCCGCACGAAATGATCCGTCGATCATTTGCGGGCGGTGGTACTGAACGCTGCCATCTTAGTAGTGCGCAAGGGAGGACATCGATGCCCGATCACGTGTACAGAATCATCGAAGTCGCAGGCTCGTCGGACAACAGCATCGAGGATGCGATTCAAAGCGCCGTCAGCCGGGCGTCGCGCACCCTGCGCGGGATCAGCTGGTTCGAGGTGCTCCAGACCCGGGGGCAGGTCGAGGCGGGGAAGCTGCAATACCAGGTCGTTCTCAAAGTCGGGTTCACCCTCGAAGAGCCTTCCTGATCGGCTTCACACCTCCGCTAACCGAACTCGATCCAGGCCGCCGATCACTGAAAATTGATGCCGTGCGGCGTAACCGAAAAGGTTGGAGTTCGCAAATAATCTAGACGGTGCTGCGGGCTCGCGCGGGTCCGGGCAGAGCCGTCACGTAGAGATGGGTAAACATGGGCGCGCGTCCGATCCGAGTCATCGCCGGGGTCCTCGCCGTCACGATCGTCGTCGTCTCTTCGTCGGTTTGGGCACAGACCACTCCGGCGCCGACGATCGAAACTCCGAGGTCGCCCGGGGCCGGCCCCCCGGCGCAAACACCCGAAGCCGAAACCCCTAAGGCTGAAGCCCCGCCTACTACTCCCCCTCCGGTAATCACGCCGGCACCGACAGCTGAAACTCCGGCGGCTGAAGCTCCCTCCGCAACCCCTCCGTCAGCAATCGTACCGATCCGGCGGGCCGAACAGCTCGACCAACTCCTCGCACCGATCGCGCTCTATCCGGATGCCCTGCTCGCGCAGATCCTGATGGCTGCGACCTATCCGCTCGAAATCGTCAAGGCGAATCGCTGGTTTCGAGATCCTCGCCACGCGGCCTTGTCCGGAGACCAACTCGCGGCGGCGCTTGGGGCGGAGACGTGGGATCCGAGCGTCAAGGCCCTGGTGACCGTTCCGCAAATTCTGATGATGATGGACGCCAATCTGGACTGGACCGAGGAGCTCGGCGACGCCTTTATGGCGCAGCAGGCAGACGTCATGGATGCTATCCAACGTCTGCGCCAGCAAGCTGCGGCGGCGGGAACCTTGTGGTCAAATGACAAGCAGAAGGTGACCGAGGAAGGGCAAGGTATCGTTATCGAGCCGGCGAATCCCGGCTACATCTATCCCCCCCTCTATAACCCGGCCCTTGTCTACGGTCCCTGGCCGTCGCCGGAATACCCGCCGCTCGATATCGTTCCGCCCGATTTTGATGCCGGCTTCGGACTGCCTTTTGGCATCGGCTTCGGAGGCGGATTTGTCGTCGTGAACAAGATATGGCCCTGGTGCGCGTTTGACTGGGGGCAACGCCGGATCCGGCGCAACGTGCAAACCTCGAAAGCCCTCGATCACCCCATTCCGGGGGCGGAATCGGCCATTTGGCGGCACGACCCAGCGCACCGCCAAGGGGTCGCATCCGTCGATTTCGGTTGGCGTGCACGGTTTGGGATGTTGCCAAATCATCCCGTCTCGGCCGCCGCAATCCCGCCGATTGCCGTCCCTAAGGTCGCGGGCGGTGCGCCCACGGTCTTATCGCACCTTGCCCCGCGCGCGTTTGCGCCTACGCGAATGGGACCGGTGGCTCCCGCCCTGCCGGAGCGTCACTTCGCAGGGCGACCGATGATGATCCCGCAGATGACACCACGGCAGCCGGCCGCATGGGCCATGCCTCGCGCCGTCGCCCCGTTGAGAGCGGCGCCCGCGGGTGGCGGTCCTCACTCCGACGGCGCAAATCACCATTGATTTCGGTCAGCGAGCGCGTCGGCGTGCGAGATAGACCGCCACGATGCCGGTGACCGCTGAAACGATGCCGGCCAGGCGGAAGGTCGTACGGAAAGCCCATAAAAAACCGTCCGCGGCGGTAGCGCCGCTCGCCAGCGGCGAGCCTTGCAGACCATGAAAGACGAGGGTGAGCAACGTCGCGCCGGTCACGATCCCGAGGGTTCGGGTCAGCATCGCCAGGCTGCCGGCGACACCGCGGTGCTGCGGCGGGAGTGTCCCCATCACTAGGTCCATATAGGCGACCTGGAAAAGGCCCACGCCGAAACCTTGCAACGCAAGCGGCGCGACGACAGCGACCGATGGCACGCCGACGTCCCAGCCGCCGATCAGTAACAAGCCCGCGCCGTTCAGCACCGCTCCGAGGGCGGCGACGCGCGCCGCTGGAGAACGTTCGATCATCCGTCCTGCCAACGGAGATGCGGCGATGCTTCCGATAGAGGATGCGGCGAGCACCGCACCTGCCAGCGGCAACGGCAGATCGGTGAAGCGCACCAGATAGTAGGGAGCAAACAGCATGACCGAAAAGCTCGTCAGATAGACCAGCACGCTGGCGCCGTTGATCGCCGCGAAGCCACCGATCCGGAAAAAATCGAGATTGACGATCGGCTGCGCGAGCCCGCGCTCCCGGCGCACAAACCCGAAGAAGCTCGCCGCGGCGATCCCGGAGAATGCAATCAGCGGGAAGAGCTGCCGCTCGGGGTGCTGTAGCTGATTGAGCGCCAGCAGCAAGGTGCTGATCGCGAGTGCCAACAAGCCCGCCCCGGCGATGTCGACCGGCTCGCGGCGGCCTCGTCGCGGTGCTGCCGGGAGCCCTTCGAGGAACACGAGCGCGGTCACGGCGATCGGGGCGCGGAACCAGAATACCGCTGGCCAGCCCCAAGAATCGACCAGCAGCCCGCCGAGCAGCGGCCCGCCGGCGGAGCCCAGGGCATACATCATCGTGAACATGGCGAGTGCTCGGCTGCGCCGGTCTTCGGGGAACAAGCCGGTCACCAGCGCGGGGGCACAGCTGAGGATCAGTGCCGCCCCGATCCCTTGCAAAAACCGGCAAAAGAGCAGCCAGCCAAAGCTCGGCGCCGCCGCACAGCAGATAAACGCGACCGCATTCCACAACAGCCCGGCGCGAAACACCCGGCCATAGCCGAAAACATCGCCGAGCCGCCCGAAGGCGAGCATCAGGCTGGCATGGGTCAGGACATAGCAGATGACGACCCACTGGATCATCTCGATGGGCAGGCCGAAGCTGCCTGTGATATCGGGAAAGGCGATGTTGACGGCGCTGTCGAGCGGCACGACCGACGTGCCCAAGCCGATCAGCACGAGCCGCAGCCATTGCCGCGCGGTCATCCCCGGCCGTGGCGCCACGGCGATTTCCGGCGGCGCTTTCGCCGGCCGCGCGGTGCCGTGCTCATGACGGCAATTGTGGCAGAGGAGGGTGCTCGGGGTGCTCGTTTAGGGAAAAAAAATTTGCCAGAAACTCGTCATGGGTCAAAATATCTTAACTTTCATATACTCACGATAAAGTTCGGATGTTTCTCGGACGCTTCCTGAGGGAAGCTTTGATGGTGTTTTGACGCCGAAAACCCCTCAAAAGACGGGTTGGCAGGGAAACGGAAAGGCGGTTTTGAAATATGGCATTCCCGCGGCCCAAATAAGGCACGCGATCTCGACACCCCCACTAACGCAAAGAGCATGCACCTCGATCTTGTCGCCAAGATGGCCGGAATCCGGCCCACGCGCGTCCTAATGGGCGCCCTCGGGTATCAGGCCGCGTTCGAGCGCCGGGTTATGCCCGAGGATCAACACGAGGACGGCCGACAAGAGCGGGAAGAACGCGACGACCAGGAGGCCGGCGGTGAAGCCGCCCGTCGCGTCCTTCAAGTAGCCCATCGCGTAGGGCGCGGCAAACCCGGCAAGGTTGCCGATCGAATTGATGAGCGCAATGCCGCCGGCGGCCGCGGTGCCGCTGAGGAACGCGGTCGGCAAAGTCCAGAACAACGGGGCGATCGCAAACATGCCGACCGCCGCGATGCAGAGCATGGCCATCTTGTGCACCGGGTCCGGGAAGAGGGTCGACAGGGCCAGTCCGCTCGCGGCAACCAAAAAGGCCAGCGCCGTATTCCATTTCCGTTCATGCATTCGGTCGGAAAGAAGCGGCCAAATCACAACGGCAGCGACGCCGACTACGTAGGGTACCGCCGTGATGAACCCGGTCTGGAGATCGCTGACGCCGAATTCCTTGATGATCGTCGGCAGCCAAAAGCCCAGACCGTAGCCGGCCGCCGCGGTGCCGAAATAGACGAGGCCGAGGACGAGAACGCGAGGGTGCCTCAGCGCCTCCCAAAGAGAATGTCTGCCGTGCGCCTCACGGACCATCCGCTCACGTCGTAGCCGGTCGATCAGCCAGTCGCGCTCATCGGCGGCGAGCCAATCCGCTTTCTCGGGGCCGTCGGTCAGGTAGAACATCACCACCAGACCCAGCAGAACCGTCGGGACACCCTCGCAGATGAACAACCATTGCCAGCCCGCCAGCCCCCAGACCCCATCGAGCCCGAGAATCCAGCCCGAAAGCGGGGCGCCGATCACCGTCGATATCGGGATCGCCGCCATAAAGCGCCCAACCATGCGCGCCCGGTAATAGGAAGGGAACCAGTAGGTCAGGAACAGGATGATCCCGGGAAAGAAGCCGGCCTCGGCGGCGCCGAGCAGAAAGCGGACAACGAGAAAGCTCGCTTCGTTCCAGATCAAGGCCATGCCGGCGGACAAGAGTCCCCAAGTCACCATGATCCGCGCGATCCACAGCCGGGCTCCGAACCGTTCGAGCGCCAAATTGCTCGGCACCTCAAAGATGAAATAACCAAAGAAGAAGATCCCGGCGCCCCAACCGAACATCGTGGCGGTGAAGCCCAGATCATTGTTCATC
>JAFAHQ010000380.1 GCA_019237135.1 Alphaproteobacteria bacterium | reverse complement strand
ATCGCTTTTGACGAGCGCCGCCGCGTCCTCGACGGTCGAGAAGCCAACAACGATCTCGAGCGCGTTGGCGGTGCTGCGGTCGAGCAGCACGCTCGGCGCAGGGTCCGCGAGCACACGCGGATCGGCCTCGACAAGAGCGCGCACCTGCTCGATCGCCGGATCGAGATCAGTGTCGGCTGGAATCTGGAAACGTATCTCGCCGGCATGCGGCGGTGCCGGATAAATGCTGAAATTGCGTAGCGGCTGGCCCCAGACGCCACTGTTCGGCACGATCACCTGCACTTTGTCCTCGGTGACCAGCTCTGTCCAGAATAGCGACAGCTCTTTGACGGTGCCGATGCTGCTGCCGCCGATCTGCACCTTGTGACCGATCCGAAAGGGTCGGAAAATCAACAGCATCACACCCGCGGCCAGATTAGAGAGCGTGCCCTGCAGCGCCAGACCCACCGCGAGGCTGGCTGCACCGAGGATCGCGACAAGGCTTGTCGTTTGGATGCCAAACTCCGACAGCACCGCGAGCACCGTCACGGTCAGGACCAGGTAGCGGGCGAGGCTGCCAAAAAAGCTTTGCAGCATCGGATCGATATGCGGGGTCCGCCTCAGCATCCGCACCACGAGCAGGTTGGCCCTGCCCGATAGCCACAAGCCGATCAGCAGTATCAGAATCGCCGCGAGTGAGTTCAGCGCATTGCTGACGATCAGCGGCAGCAGTGCGCTCACATCGGCAATTGCGTGTTGGGCCTTGTCCTCCAGCATCGCTGGGCCTCGCCAGTTGCCATATGCACCGCAAACGCGGCGGGGCGGCAGATGCACCAGGCGGGCAAGGTGCTGTTCACATCAAAATCACAATGTCTCGGGAGAGGATTGCGTTCCGCCTAGCTGGTCAACCCAGCGAGAAGCGGTTCGGGCGAGAAACGTTCACAACGGCGAGATAGACGAGCGCGCTGCTGCTTTAGCCTTCCTGATCGGCGCCGACGACGAGGTGGCATTCGCGCACCTCGGTACGCGGGATCCGCAATGTGTCGGACGGGTTGAGCTGGCGCAACACCAAGGTATCGCCCTCCCAGCCGACGAATTGCTTGATCAGCACCGCGTTGTCCGCTTTGTAGACGACGACATCGCGGCCACGTGTCGGCGGCTTGAACGGGTTGACGTGCAAGAGCCAACCCGGCTCGTAACGCGGTTCCATGCTGTCGCCGACCATGTAGATCGCATAGGCCGAGCGCACGCCGCCCAAATTCGCAGGGCGCGGCGTGTAGCCGATCGGTCCGTCTTCGAGAAACATCTCCTGATCGCCACCGCCGCGTGCGGCACTGCGAATCGGGATCTGATCGGGGCCGCGCGCCAGCCCCGAAGGTGCGGTGGTCGAAGACGCCGTCGAGGGCGGGCGACCGCGTCCACGCGGCATCTCACCGCCCGGGGGTGGGACCGTGACCTCGACGGCATGACGGAGCACCTCCTCCGGCGGCACGCCGAGAAACTCGGCGATTTGCACCGTCTCCAACTGTTTCATCTGGCGCTCGCCTTTCATCATCCGGGAGACCGCCGAGGGTGCTAGCCGAAGATGGCGCGCGAGATCCGCCTGCGTCGCGTTGACCCGCTCCAGGGCCTGATGAAACCAGCGACCGTCCATAATGTGTCCTCAGCAATTTGCTATATTGACACTCAGACAATCAACGCTACCATGCCAGTGTGATCCTGACAAGCGATTTAGTGCGAAAACGGAGACACTTATGGGAATTTCGTCGGTGCCGGTCGGCTGGGAGGATGATCAGGACGAATCGGGTTGCTTGTACCTGCTCGACGAGTGCGACGGCCGTCGGAGCTGCGGCGCTCCGCGAAAGGCGGTCTCGCCCTATTGCTCCGAGCATCACGCACTCTGCCATGCCGCATATGGCAGCGAGGCAGAGGCTGCCCGTCTGAGCGAGGTGGAAGCGATCGCGAAGGTCGTCGGCGGCCGCCGCAGTCGCGATACCGTCGGGCCATCACGGCGATTTTTGAAACGAGTAGAGAAGGCCGCTCGCGGTTTTTCGCGGGCAGCATGTTCATGATTTGTTCGGGAGAACTCGACCATGGCACGCCATCATTCTCGCCGCCTTACAGTTCCTATGGGCGAAAATGTCGCAGTAACGCCGACACCCGAACGTCGCAACCATGGCATCGTCGAGCGCTTGGAGCGGTCGATCGCCGACGAATCGGGTCGCCCCGCGCGGCCCTATCGGGCCGTCGACACGCTCGCCGCAATGGAGCGTCGGGGTTCGATCACCGCCCGGATGCGCCAGGCGGGCGAGGATTTCCGGGCGCGTTTTGCGACAGCCCAACTCAACCCGTTGCGTGCACCCGATTGGTCGCGACTCAGAGTCGGCGGTTCGTCGAGGTTCCGAGCCGCGGATGAACCAGGCTTACGGATCGAGCGCGCACGGGACGTCGTCTGGCGGGCCATCCTGGCGGTCGGCGGCATCGGCTCACCCGCAGGCTCATGCTTATGGCATGTCGTCGGTTGGGAACGGTCGCTGAAAGAATGGGCTCTCGAGCAGGGCTGGAGCGGCCGCCTAGTCAGCCAAGAGGTAGCGTCGGGAATCCTGATCGCGGCGCTCGGTGCGCTCGAGGCGCATTTCAGCATGGCCGTGGATTGCGATGTTAGCATTTCGTGATTGACAAGTCCGGATTGATCTGCTAGAAATCGTCGAAATTGGCGGAAACGGCGACAGAGCGGGTCAAAGGCGCAGAAACGCCCGGCGATATCGGAGTTCTGCTGATCACCGGGGACAGCACCGCTTGATGATCCAGCGGAGGGATGCAGGTGAGGGGCTTGCGCGCGGGTTGGCTCGCTTCGCTACCCGAGCCCGCGAGAAGCGAACTCGCCGCCGCATTGAGCGCCGCCGAGGCACGAGCTCTGCTCTATGATTGGCCATTCTGGGCGCGCCCGGCGCAGCTACCGCCCCAGGGCAACTGGCGGGTGTGGCTTCTTCTCGCCGGCCGCGGATTCGGCAAGACCCGAACGGGCGCCGAGCTGATCCGCGCGAGGGTGGCGGCGTGGACGGCGCGCCGCCTGGCGCTCGTTGCACCAACTGCCGCCGACGCACGAAATGTGATGGTCGAAGGCGAAAGTGGCATTCTAGCGATCTCGCCGCCTTGGGACCGGCCGCGTTACGAGCCATCGAAGCGGCGACTGACGTGGCCGAACGGCGCCATCGCGACGCTCTACAGCGCCGACGAACCCGAGCGCCTGCGCGGGCCACAGCATGATGCTACGTGGTGCGATGAGCTCGGCAGTTGGCGCTATCCCGAGGCCTGGGACATGATGATGTTCGGGCTGCGGTTGGGCACCGACCCGCGTGTTGTGGTCACCACGACACCGCGGCCGACCAAGTTGATCCGAGCGCTGATGGCCGATCCTACGGCCGTGGTGACGCGTGGCTCGACTTATGAGAACCGCGCGAATCTGGCGCCAGCCTTCCTGGATCAGATCATCCGCAAATACGAGGGGACGCGCCTCGGCCGCCAGGAACTTGAGGCCGAGCTCCTTGACGACGTGCCGGGTGCGCTCTGGACTCGCGGTATCATCGAGGCGGCCCGAGCGCAGACTGCGCCGTCATTGATCAGAGTGGTGGTGGCGATCGACCCGGCCGCGACCTCGACCGTTGACGCCGACGAAACCGGCATCATCGTCACCGGCAAGGACGGGCAAGGGCAGGGCTGGGTACTCGCCGACGTGTCCGGCCGTTACCAGCCGACGGAATGGGCGAAGACAGCGATTTCAACCTATCGCGCGCACCGCGCCGACCGGATCGTTGCCGAGGTAAACCACGGTGGCGAGATGGTCGAGGCGATCTTGCGAGCGATCGATCCGAACGTACCTTTTGCAGCGGTGCGCGCCTCACGCGGCAAGGTTACCCGGGCCGAGCCGGTGGCGGCGCTTTACGAGCAGGGCCGGATTCACCATGTCGGTACCTTCCCGCAGCTCGAAGATCAGATGTGCGCCTTTGTGCGCGCGGGCCACGGCGATGTCGACTTGCGCTCGGCGGGATCGCCCGACCGGGTCGACGCCCTGGTGTGGGCGTTGACCAATCTCCTGCTCGAGCCGATGCCCAATGAGGGGATCTTCGAGTACACCCGTCAGCTCGCCGAGAAGGCCCGCTCCTAGACATTAGTCGTTTACGGCCCTCATCCCTGAATCAGGTCCGGGGCAGGCTCTCCCGCTGCCCGTAGCGGGGAGGGGTCGGGGTGAAGGGGTGACGCCGCATAGAAGGAGACCATCGATTGACGCTCTTGGTCAAAGACGCGAACACGACGACCCAGCCGATTTCGACGCAGTCCGATATTGCAGGCAATCTCGTGCCAGTGCACGTGCCGGCGGCGGTGGTCGGCGGCATTGCAACACCGGTTGGCCTGACGGCACCTTTTCCGGTCATCAACACCTGCGGCGCAGTCGCAATCGACGGCAGCGCGACCATAGTCGCAGGGGGTACCGCGCAGACGCTGTTCGCCGGGATCGTCCCGGTTAACGGCTACCTCGTCGCCAACAATTCATCGGCGATCCTCTATGTGAGCGATGTCGGCACGGCGACACCGGGCGGTGCGTCGATCCCGATTGCTGCGGGTGCGGTGTTCGTAACGCCTTCCGGCTATAAACCGGCAGGCGCCGTCAGCCTTTGGGGCGGCGCAACGGGCCAGGCATTTGCGGCACGCAGGTGGTAATGCCGCCATGCGACCCCGCACAGGCTGACCCGGCGATGAATTCGGCAGTGTCAGTCGTTTGGATCAACCCGGCGCGTCCTTCGAGACGGCCGCTCCGCGGCCTCCTCAGGACGAGGAATCATCTTAGGATCATCAGCGATACCCCTCATCCTGAGGAGCGCTCGAAGAGCGCGTCTCGAAGCACCCATGGGCCGACGAAAGACAGCGTTCGCGGGGGTGACGCTAACCCATTGGTGAAGCGCGTGCTCTGGCTTGCTGCATTCGCCTTCGGTCTGGGCGTGGCCTTGCCGACCTTTGCGCAGTCGCCAGGCAATTTCTCGACATTGTCGACTACCGGTACCGCGACGATGGGCGGCGACGTGCTGATGTGCTCGGGACGCCCTTGGATCGATGTGCGGTGCAATGGTGCCGTCGGTGACGACAGTCATGACGACACGACAGCGATCAATACGACAATTTCGACGGCAATCACCAACAACTGGCCGGTGCATTTCTCCGCCGGCACCTATAAGGTTACCTCGGCGATCTCGATCGACTACGCAGGTCAGGCGTCCAAAGGTTTTAGGCTGAACTCGGAGGGGGCGACGATCGATGGGCGCGCGATCGCTTCGGGCCCGGTGCTGCAGATCCAGTGTGGCGGCGGCTCAACCAGCAGCCCAACCGGATGCTTTTACTTTAGGGAAGACGGAAGCCTATTCATCAACGCCAGCACCCCGACTTATGCGGTGGTGCTCGGTAAGACGGATTTCTCCGACGCGCATAATTCGGTGAAGGTCGATCATCTGATCGTTAATAATACCAGTACCGCGCCCGCCTCCGGCGGATGCCAGTTCAACTTCGTTCTCGACAGCGACATTTACGCTGTTTGCGTGTCAGCCGGAGGGGCCGCCGGGATAGCGCTCGAACAAACACAATTCTCGCGGATCTCGGGCGCCGGCACTGCGCAGGGCATCGGTGGCCGGAGCCTGGTGCTCGAAAATGGATACAATTTCAGCAACACGTTCTTCGGGCTCGATCTCGAGGTTTCGCCAACCTGCCTCTCGATTACCTTCAACCACAATGGCCTCAATACGTTTGTCTCACCGTATTTCAACTGCCAGACAGCAGTCAACGCGACGGCCAGTATTGGAAACGTGCTGATCAACCCGAACTACGGCGGCGCAACGGTCAATTTCGGGCCGTCCTCGACAGGAATAACGGTTATCGGAAGCGGGTCGCGCAGCCGATGGTATTTCCCCTCGACGGCGAGCTATACCGCGGCCCCTGTCGACGACGGGCTGAATATCTCGAGCTACAACGCCCCCGGCGCGTCGCTGACCGTAACCCTTCCGGCCGTTGGCAGCGTGAATCCCGGCTGGACAATGGGTTTTGCGACGGATAACGGCAAGGGCATGACCGTCATTGCTCCATCCGGAGCGATCTTGTCGGGCGGTAAGTCGGTGTCGTCGATCGTCCTGGGGCCGGGTAACTATGAGAGCGTTGCCCTGCAATCCGACGGCAATAACTGGCGAATCATCTTCTCGACACGCAACACGCGTCTCGTCAATGGGTTCGAGCCACCTCCCTGGCCTAGCAACTGGCTCTACCCTTCGACCTCGGGCTACGCGGCGACATTGGGGGACAATGGCAATACCCTGTCGAGCTTCAACACGACCGCAGGACTGAGCGTGACCCTGCCCGCGACGACCACGTTGCCGACGGGATGGAGCATGGGTTTTGCGACCGATAGCACGAAGCCGCTATCGGTTCAGGTCAATGGAACATCGGGCGGGCACATCGTCTGGCCTGGATCAGGCGCGTTGGCGACGACGTTGACCCTAGCGAACACCGCCCAGGGCGCCTACGAGTTTCTGGTTCTGCAATATGACGGGAGCGGCAATTTCCGAGTCGTTGACGCGACGCCGGCGACGGCGCAGGCAATCGGCATGATCGGCGCCGGCGGGACCAGTCATTGGAATTTTCCAGCAGTCAGCGCTTACGCTGCAGCCGTCGCCGACAACGGGAGTGTGGTGTCGAGCTTCAATAGCCCGCTCTCGTTCTTCACGGTGACACTGCCGTCGACCACAACGCTTCCGATGGGTTGGACGATCGGGATCGCCAGCGACAGCAACAAGACCGCGTCCGTTCAAGTAAACAGCGCCTCCGGCGGCCACATCTTGTTTCCCGGTAGCGGTGGCACCGTGACCTCCGCGTCGCTGGCATCCGGAAATTACGAGCTCCTCGTGCTGCAGTTCGATGGCGGCAACTTCCGGGTTGTCGAGGCGACACCGGCGACGGCGACCCAGATCGGGATCTCCGGCAACGCCCCCGGCATCAACCGATGGAGTTTCCCGGCGGTCGGCACCTACGCGGCCTCGCAGAGCGACAATGGCAATGCGGTGTCGAGCTACAATACGCCCACATCCTCGCTGATCATGACCCTGCCGTCGGCGACGTCGATCGGTACCGGGTGGACCATGGGCTTTGCGACCGACAACGGCAAGACAATGACCGTCCAGGTCAATGGCGTCGCCGGGGGAAAAATCCTGGTCCCGGCGGGCGGTGGCGTGTCGAGCAACTCGATCACCCTGGCGGCCGGTCAGAATTACGAATATGCAACGCTACAATTCGACGGCTCGAACTTCCGGGTTGTCACCGCAACACCGCAGACGCTCAACAATCTAGGCGGTCTGATCAGCTCGGGCTCGCCGGCGTCTTCGTCGGCCTGCACGACCAACCAGATGACGCACGACGCCAGTTTCCTTTACATCTGTACCGCGCCGAACACCTGGAAGCGCGTCGCGATCACCGGAGGTTATTGATGATCCCTGCAGCCGGTCGCGCAATAGGTGCGGAGTAAACCATGCCACCCGCCGGCGGAAAGCGGACCCCCTTGGCGCCGATCGCGTCGTACACCTGGGGCGGTTGGGGTTCGCAGAACGATATTACCCAATTTCGCGATGTCTTCCAGCCCGGCCAGGGGATCTTTTCCCCCAGCTATCCGCTGGTACCGCCCGAGCGCGAGCGGGTGCGACTGTGGGATTTTCCGGTCGGCTACAACACGATCTACACACCGCGCTCTTACGAGCCGATCGGCTTCGACGAGCTGAGAGCCTTGGCTGAAAGCCACGATATTACACGGCTCGCGATCGAGACGCGCAAGGACCAAATCGAGAAGCTCGAGTGGACGATCAAATCGCGCGACGATCGCAATCCGGCGGCGGATGCTCCAGCCCGCATTGAGCGGTTGACCGAGTTCTGGCACATGCCCGACGGCGAGCAACCCTTTGCGACGTGGCTTCGTGAGGCGCTCGAGGATGTCCTAGTGCTCGATGCACCCGCCTTCGAAGTACGTCGCAACCGCGGCGGCGATATTATTGGCCTCGATGTCGTCGACGGGTCGACGATCAAGGTGCTGGTCGATGACACCGGACGTCGGCCGCAGTCGCCAGCGCCGGCATATGAGCAGGTGATCCATGGCCGGCCGTGGCGCCTCCTAAGCGACGCCGAGCTGATCTACCTGCCGCGCAACCGTCGCCCGCACAAGGCATACGGGTTCAGCCCTGTCGAGCAGATCGTCCTGACGGTCAACATCGGGCTGCGTCGACAGGTTATGCAACTGCAACACTTTACCGAAGGTAATGTCCCGTCCGGGCTGATGGCCGCGCCGGATGGCTGGAACGCCGAGCAGATCCACCAATACCAGGAGTGGTTCGACTCCATCCTCGCCGGCAATACTGGCGGCCGCACGCGCCTGCTCTGGGGACCGGGCGGCGTCAAGTACCAGGCCTTCAAGGAGGCCCCCTACAAGGATGATTTCGACGAGTGGCTGGCACGGATCGTCTGTTATGCGTTCTCGTTGCCACCGACCGCATTCACCCCGCAGGTGAATCGGGCGACGGCGCAGACCGCGCAGGAAGCCGCTCTGGAGGAAGGCTTAGCTCCGCTGATGGGCTGGGTTAAGCGGCTCGTCGATAGCGTCATCCAGAAGCGTATGGGCCAAAGCGACCTCGAATTCGCTTGGTCGGATGTACGGCCGACGGATCCCAAGGACCAATCGATAATTCTCACCAGCTACGTCAAGGACGGCATCTTCAGCCTGAACGAGGCACGCGACGTCCTGGGACTCGATCCGGTAGAGGGTGGTGACGCGCCTATGTTTCTGACCGCTCAAGGGCCGGTTCCGCTGGGCAACTCTGTCGGGCCAAAAACGGAGACCCTTGCAAGGACAGTCGGCGAATAACCGTCGCCCTCCTTTCCGACAAGTGCGTGAGGATGCCATCGCCCTTCCAGGGCTCTGCCCGGCCCGATCGGCTACGCGAACCTGACATCGACGAAATATAGGAGCCTTTGATGAGCGTGCTGCCATCCGACATCGTCGTTTATGGCTCGGCCAACATGCCCGAGATCGACGGCGCCACGATAGGCGGCGCGGTCGACTTCACTCGCCGTGTCGCGTTCTACGACGTCACCCCGGCCGGCAGCGTCGATGTCATCTCGAGCTCATCGAGCGATACCGCGACCAAGATCGCCTATTTCGGACGCGACCCGACCGGTGCCGTTCAGGGCCAGACGCTGACCTTAAACGGGCAGAGCTGGGTGACCGGGTCGCAACCGCTCGAGCGGTTGCTCTACGCCGCATTGTCAGGGGCGAGCGCTAACGGACCATTGGCCAACCCGGGCGGAACCCCGGCGGTCGGTGACGTAGCGCTCGCTGCCCATAGCTGCGTGCTGCCTATTGGCGCGGTGACGACCGACGCGGCGGTGCGCACCGCGCAGGCTGGTTCAGCCAATCACAGCGGTACGACGCCGGCGCTGTTCAAATTGCAATCGGGCGACGGTGCCGCGGCCTCAACCGGTCAGCTCATTTGGACGAAGAGCGGCACCGGTGCAAACCAGCTGCGGCAGATAATCGCCACGGCGGGCTACGGCACCGATCTGGTTGCGGTCAGCCGCGACTGGGGCACCGTGCCGGACAACACGACGACTTATAAGATCCTCCAGGGGATGCTGTTCGAAATCTCGCCAAACCCAGTGACGACAGTGATCCGCATGTTCTCGACCAGCGCGGCGGACATGCCGGCCGGGTCGCAGCGTACCTATTACGAAAAGATTTTCGTTGTGAGCAACAACACCGCGACCGCCCTGACCGGCGCGCAAATCGAGGTGGCGAGCGAGACGCTAACCCTGCCTTCGGGCGCGCTTTTGGACTTGGCGCTGACGACGGTGCTGAACGACACCGGCACGGTCGTCAATCGGCAGACCGCCCCTTCCTCAGGGGTCGGTGGCTTCATCACGCAGCCCGCTTTCGTGAGCGTTCCAAGCCCGGGAAACCTGCCGTCCGGCGCGGCACCGAATGCAGCCGGCGCGCAAGGTGTGTGGCTGCGGCTGACTCTGCCGGCCGGCACCACAGCCTACAAGGGCTCAGCCGATCTGCGCACGCAGGGAATGACAACGTAACCGAAGAGCTGGGGATCGGGCAGGACATCCATGACGACTGGCGCGACGCAGCTCGCGGTGTTCTACGCCACAGGCAGCAAGATACTGCGCCGTAAAGTTATTCCCGATAATGATGCGCAGCTCGTTCTGCACCAGCCGGGTCTCGGCGAAAGCCGCTTACTGCTGCCTCTGGACCGACCCTACGACGACGCGGCATGCTGCGCTGCGATCGCTGCGGCGACGGGCGCCTATCCGCCGTCGTCGCGTTGCGCGGTGGTCGGGGAGGACGGCGGCGTCGTCACGACATGCCACGCCGATCCCGACCTCGACGTGCATCCCATGGGTAAGCTCGTTCTCCACCCGACGGCCGAGCCCGGTGATCGTCTCGAATGACCCGGATATTCCTGCTGTCCGGCACCAGCTTCCCGCTACCGGGCGACTGGAGCAGCACCAATTCGATTGAGGCCATTGGGGGCGGGGGCGGTGGTGCCTCGCCGAACATATCGGTGGCTGACGGAGCGGCCGGTGGCGGCGGCGCCTATAGTTCTTCCAGCAATCTCGCCGGATTAAGCGGCTCGATCAGCATTCAGGTCGGGGCCGGCGGCGGTGGGGGCGCGGCCGGCCCCAACAACGGATCAGCGGGTACCGACACGTGGTTTAAGGATACCAGCACGGTACTCGCAAAAGCCGGCGGCGCCGGTCTCTCGAACGGAACGGCTGGCGCGGGCGGCGCCGCAGCCTCGGGCGTAGGCACCACAAAATGGAATGGCGGCGGCGGAGGCGCTGGCACGGCGTTCCTGGGCTGGCAGGGTGGCGGCGGCGGTGGGGCCGGCGGACCGAAGGGTGCCGGACTCGCGGGCGGCTCGTCTACAACGGCAGCTTACGCTGGTTCCAGTGGTGGTGGAACCGGAGACCCGGCAAGCAGTGCCGGTGGCAGTGGGACAGCCGGATCAGATGCGGGCTCTGGGGCTACTACTGGAGCGACCGGTGGTACTGCACAGGATGGGACCGCTGGAGGAGCCGGCGGTACCGGCGGGACCAGCGGCAACGGCAATCCGGGCAGCGCCGGATCGCACGGCTCCGGAGGTGGCGGCGGCGGTGGGATCAATAATACCGGGGTTGTTGGCAGCACCGCTGGGGCCGGTGGGGCCGGTGGTGCCGGAATCGAGTGGGATTCCTCACACGGCGCCGGAGGCGGTGGTGGCGGTGGCGGTGGTCGCAATGCTCCTGAGCATGCTGGCGCTGGTGGTAATGGTGGAAATTACGGCGGTGGCGGCGGCGGTGGTGGCTGGGCTGGTTCAAATAATGCCAATGCTGGCGCTGGGGGCAACGGCGCGCAGGGCATCATCGTCATCACCTACACGCCCAGCAGCACGACGACCGTCATTGCGGATGCACCTAACCCGGTCGCGTTTCTGGCGAGCCAAATAGCCGAGGCAGAGACCCAGCTCGAGTTCCTCGCAACAGAGCGCAACGATCCGCCCTCATTATGCGAGTCTGTAGCTACCGCCCAAAACAACGCGGGTCTTTCAACGGAGATGCTGGCAAGGAGCCGGCCCGATGGCTGGCTGCCCTTCGAGTCTCTCGCAGCCGCAAGCCGTGACCTTGGAATACGATTGGAATCGGTGGCTATGCTGGGCTGCCCTCTCGCCTTTCTGCTTGAGCTCAGTGGCGGGGTCGCGTGCGATACGGCCGGCCGCGTCGGGTGGGTGGTAGAAGCTATTGCTGATCAGCGTGTCGCTACTGAATGGCTGACGTGGTCGCTTCGGGATATCCCGGTGGCCAGTGAGTTCGCTGCTATCGTCGGCCTCAACGCGCCAGGACAGGTAGAATGGCTAGGTGCGACCGTAGTTCCGCTCAGCGCCGATGCGTTCTTGCCGATCGAATGGTCAGCGCTGCCGGACACACTGTTCGTGTCACTGGCGTCGTCGGGCAAACGTCGGCTTCTCGTCACACCGGGCCGCCTGCGTATTCTCAAACGGCTGTAAAACTCGACCTCGCCCAGCTGCACCATTCGGTCGTGCGGCGGTGTGATGCCGGTTGGACCGATCTGTGAAAAAGGCTAAAGCAATGCATAGGCGATCCTCTGTTCCTTACGTATTTACAGCGCTGTTGGCGCTATCAGGATGTGCCGAGGTCGGCAAACTCGCGGCCGCTGATTTGACTAACGCGGCACAGGTCGCGACCCAAGGTGGTGACCCTCAAGGAGCGGCGTGCTGGATCGCTCTGGCTCCCGTTGCCGATGCGGTCGAGACCGCACCAAAGCCCGGCTTGGCCTCATTGATCGAGGCCAATCGGCTCTTGGTGTCCGCTACGCAAGGACCAAATGCACCTTGCAACGCAGTCGGTGGCTTGATTCTGTCAATGCTCTTGCAAAAAGCGGTACCGTTCCTGCCGTGAAAACCGCCAGCCAGCTTGGCGTTCTTCACGCTGACAGTCTTGCCGGCCTTGCCCCGCGACCAGAGCTGCTTCGCGGTTTCCTGCAGCAGCCCCCCGCCTAGAGGCCAATGAGGAAGTCGGCTATGCGCTTGGCAACCCCTTTCGATCCAATCGAGATCGGCGAGATCGATAACTTCGCTTTCGATTTTACCGCGGATATGGGTGTAGCGACGATGGTTTCGACGAGTTGGACCTGCGCGCTGGCTCCCTTCCAGACGGCCACCGACCCGGCGCCGCAGTCTCGAGTATTGTCGGTCTCGACCCAGACAGCGATACAGCTGCGCGCTCCGGCCGATGGGTCGCTGCAGACGCGGACCGGCTTCTTCTCGGTCGCCTCGATCGGCGGCATGCCGACCAGCGCGGCCGGCGGCACCTATATCCTCGAAGCCTCAGCTGCCTTAAGCGACGGCCGCATCCTCAAGCTCAACGCTACGGTCTTGTGCAAACCCCCGGGTCCGTGACAGTCAGGAGAACTCGGCCATGACCACAAGGCTGTTCGCACCCGCCGCTTACGCGCGGTACCAGACATCGGGAGCCTCGTACACGGCGGACGCGAAGGGTGTCATCCCTGCGGCAGCGACCGGCGATGTAATCGATCTGATCCGTAGCGGCTGCATCATGCTGCCGGCGTATGACAACCTTTCGGCGACGACCGATCCGGGTGCTTCCGACGATAGCACGCAGGATTATTCGGTTGGCTCCCGCTGGCTCAACATTTCCGCTAGCCGTGCCTGGACCTGCCTTGCGGCAGCGACCGGTGCCGCGATCTGGGTGCTCGACGGCGTCGTTCCAGGGGTCGGTGTCGTGCCCTCTAACATGCTGACCTATTTTGGCAGCGGGACCGGTACTATTCTCGGGGACGGCAATCTGAACCGGCAGATCGGCAACCCACTCGCCGGCAATAATGCCGATACCACCGACGACGTGCTGGCGAGCTATACCCTGCCGGCATCGAGCTTTGATGTTGCCGGCCGTGGGCTCTGCATCGCCGCCCAGGGTACCACTGGAGCCACGACAAACGACAAGCGCGTCAAGTTGTGGTGCAATGCCACGATCTCCGTCGGAGTGGTTACTGGCGGCAACGTGATCGCAGACACGGGTCCCTGGGTCAACGGGACGATACCAAACAGCAACGTCGGCTGGCAGTTGACAGCCAACGTTCTCAAATACGGTGCTCCCGACTCTAACACGCAGTACGCACAAGGTACGGTGATCCTCGGCGGCATTCATGGCGGGATCGGCTTGCCGGTCTTTCCGACAGCAGTCGAGGCGGAAGCTATTGTCATTGCCCTGACGGGCTCGTCCTACACCACGGGCGCTCCTAATGACGTAGTTGCCACTTGGTTTGAAGTCAGTGCGATGAATTGATCGAGTAACAGACATATGTTCCAGAAGACAGCGTTTCGATGGCCACCCCAGCCCAGCACAGTCATCGGCTTCGGCATCCTCGCCGGCTCCGTTTGCTATTTCGCTACGGGTGACCCAGTCTGGGCGGGAGCTGCCGCCGCGGCGGTCAAAATTCTCGTTCCGGACAATTCGGCGGCCGCGAGCCAGGTATTTGAAGCGATCGAGATACTGGCACACGCGATAGGCCGACCGCTCCCGACGCTTTCGCAGCCAGCGACTGTTACCTCCGGCGATCGGGGATTTGATTCGGGATCGCTTTGCCGGGAGCCGCCGAGAAAATGACCAGCTACCGGACCCATTCGCGCGGCTCATTGGCGGGATGTTGATCATGCGGCTCTATGGCGCAATCCAGAAGGTCGAGCCTCAAGACGATGGAACCGTGCGGGTACACGGAATCGCGTCGTCGGAGGTAGTGGACGACCAGGGTGAGATCGTTAGGGCTGACGCGATGCGCGCGGCAATCCCGGACTACATGCATTTTCCGGCACTGCGCGAGATGCACCAGCTATCGGCGGCTGGGACGACGCTCGAAGCCGAGGTCGGTGACGATGGGGCGACGCGGATCGTCGCCCATGTCGTCGACCCGATCGCGATCACCAAAGTCAGAAACCAAGTCTATCGCGGCTTTTCGATCGGCGGCCGGGTCACGCAGCGCGAGCCCGGCAACCCCAAGGCGATCACCGGTATTGTCCTCAACGAAATCTCGCTGGTCGATCGCCCGGCAAACCCCGAAGCCGTTTTTGATTGCTGGAAAGCCTCAGCCGCGTCCGATATGCAGGTGACGCCTTCACGTCGGCCATTCAACCCTCCGATCCAGATCTGGGCTTGCGGCGTGCCAGACCACCATCATCGAGCCAAGGGCGAAGCGGTTAAATGTCTCGAAAAAACGGCGCTCGGGGACGCAGGCTTTCGGTTGTCGCCGTCAGGGCCAGCAGCTCTCGAACCTCCGTCGGCGGGCAGGGGAGAAACCGAGAGTGCCGACGCAACCGAAGCCGCGATCGACGCAGCAAAAAGGGCGATCGAGACAGCCGAAGGGGCACTCGCCAAGACCGATGCCCGGAGGAAGATGAACGCACCCGCGAGTTCGCTCGGAGATCGCAACCCGGCGGATTACGCCGATCCCGGCTATCAGTCGGACGGCAAGCTGCGCTACCCGATTGACACCGAGCGTCACATCCGCGCCGCCTGGAGCTACATCAATAGGCCCGGCAATGCGCGACGGTACACCGCCGACCAGGTTAAGCGGATCAAAGCCGCCATAATCGCTGCCTGGAAAGAAAAGATCGATCCCGAGGGTCCGCCTTCGGCCGCCGACGGCGAGAAGGCTTCGCGTGCAGCGCTAACCAAGGCGCTTTGGGATGTTGGCCACATAGCGCGAATCATCCTCGAACTCGACTGGCTTCAGGACGTGCTCGAGGTCGAGGCGGCGATGGAGCCCGACGAGTCACTGCAGCCGGGTCCCCTAAGGGCGATCGTCACCGAGCTTTGTGGCCTTCTCAATGCGCTGCTCTCCGAGGAAACGGACGAGATCCTGAACGACACGCAACTCGACGACGGATCTGCTCTGCTGAACGCGTCCGAATTGCTCGCAATGGCCGCCGGCGTGCGCGGAGCAGCGCGCATCGCGGCTCTCCTCAAAACCGGGAAGCCCAACATGCAGAAGCTCGCTGCCGATCTCGTTGCTGAGGCCAAGCATTCGCAAGGCGATCAGGCCCTGGTGGACATGGCCCGTTACGCTTGCGACAAATGCCTGCAGATCGACGGCCTGTCCGCCGAGCAGATGTCTCATATGTCCAAAGCGCGCGACCATCTGTGCGAGGCTGGCGCCACTCCGTCAGAGGTCTCGACCGTTGACACGGCGCACAATATTGAGGAGGTGGTGCCGCAGATAGATCCGCCGGCATCCGACTTTCGCCCTGGCGACAATGCTACGGTGGATAGGTCAAAAGGGCTCGACGGGGGTGCGGCGCCGCATGGTCAGCGCGGTAGCGCACATCAGAACTTGATGGATATCGCTCACGAATGCGTCAGTAAGCTGACCGGCGGGATGGCGTGCTCTCGGCCGCTTCCGAATTCTGAGCCAGAACCCTCTTCCGAGGGAAACGCCAAGACCCAAGATATCGCCAGGGAGGGCGCGCGCCACTCCGGCGAAACCATGGGGCACCTGCGCGCGGCGCACGATCACTTGGTCGCAGCGGGCGCCATATGCGAAGCTCCGGGGGTCGGCGAGGAGGAACATCAGGGCACCGAATTCGATACCGTCAAAGCTGTGCGGTCGGAAGACTTCGCCAAGGTGCTGGCCGACGAGCGCGCCGAAAAAGCAACATTGGTCAAGACCCTCGGGGAAATGGTACCGTTGCTCGACCGGTTGTCGAAACGGGTCGACGACATCGCCCGCACACCGCTTCCGCCGCTGACGATTGCCCGAGGCAGCCTCTCGGTGTCGAAGGAGCAGGACAGCGGCAGCACCGGTCTTACGGGCGACAACCAACTCTCGCCGGAGGCGATTGCGTCTGCACTTGCCAAGATGAGCAAGGAAGAACAGACGCTTACCTTGATCAAGGCGAGCTACGCCAATCCAATTCGAGTGCTCGGCGTAACCGCGGGTGAACGCTGACGCCTGCCGGAGCGGTGCGGTTTATTCCCCGCGGTCGGCACGCATAGAGCTACGAACGTAGTTCCCAGCATAAGATACGCCATCCGGTTTCGTGGCGAAGCTTAGCTTCGTCCAACGGCGAAAGTGCAAGCATCCGCTTTGCACAACAGCCTCGAAGCCGTCGCCAAGCCCGGCCCTAGCCGGGCTTTTTCGTTGCCCCCCTTTTGGGAGGACTTTTCGATGAATCCGATCACCCAGGAATCGCTGGAGCTTCTGAAAGGGGCTTTGGCCAAACCAAGCGACGCGCTTGCCAAGTCGATCTCGACCGCAACGGGTCTGCTTGCCTACGACCTGCAGGCGCCGGCCAAGAACCTCTATCCCTTCGTGACCCCGATCAGGAACGTGATGCCACGCGTCGGCGGCGGCACGGGCTCAGCCACAAACTGGCGCCAAGTCAACACAATTATGGGCTCCGGCTTCGACGCGATGGGATGGGTTCCCGAGGGCCAGCGCTCAGGGCAGATGTCCTATTCGACCTCGAACAAATCAGCCACTTACGTGACAATCGGCGAGGAGGACGCAGCGACCTTCGAAGCAATCTCGGCCGGTCGCCAGTTCGAGGATATTCAGGCGC
The DNA here is from genome assembly GCA_019237135.1 of Alphaproteobacteria bacterium. Classification (GTDB taxonomy): domain Bacteria; phylum Pseudomonadota; class Alphaproteobacteria; order ATCC43930; family CGMCC-115725; genus AP-15. The sequence continues at coordinate 24,163 of JAFAHQ010000380.1, read as the reverse complement.
GAATGACCTTCCGCCTTCTGCAAAAAATGATGCTCAAGGAGGAGATGGCAATCCTCGCCGGCAACGCCACATTGATGCTCGGCACGCCGGCGACCCCGACGTTGTCAGCATCGGGCAGCGGCGCGACACTGCCGACGGGGACCTATTACGTCAAGGTTGTCGGCCTGACCCTAGAAGGATACCAGAGCTCCACCATCCTGAACGGTGTCGCCACCTCGAAAAACGTCACAGGAGCGGATGGGAAGGGCTATATGCTGTTCGGCGGCTCGTCGAACATCAGTGCCGAGGCGAGCCAGGCGGTGACGCTAGGCCAGACACTGTTCTGCAGCGTCGCGGCGATGCAGGGTGCCGTTGCTTACGCGTGGTATATCTCGAACGCGAGTGGCGCCGAAACCTTGCAAGCGATCACGACAATCAACAGTCTTGCCGTCAGTGTCCCGCTCAGCACCGGCAACCAGTCACAGACCGCGATTACCGCGGACAATTCAGCCAATTCCAGCTTTGCGTATGACGGGCTGTTGACCACCGCGCTCATGCCAGGGTCGAATGCCTATGTAAATATCATGCCGACCGGCATTGCGGGCACCGGGACGCCACTGACCTCGTCCGGTCGTGGCTCGGTCGTCGAAATCGACACGATGTTTCAGAAGATGTGGGACAATTTCGAGCTTTCGCCGACCGTCCTCTATGTCAACTCCCAAGAACTGAAGAACGTCACCAGCAAAGTCCTGTCGAACGCATCGGGACCGTTGCTGCGCTACGACTCACCAGCGGACGGGAGCCAGGGCGAATATCATGTTACAGCGTCCGGAGTAGTGCAGTTCTACTATAATCCCTTCGCGATCGATGGCGGCCTTCGGATCCCGATCAAGATCCACCCCCGCGTACCGCCGGGCACGATTATCGGTTGGGCCGAGAACTTGCCGATCCAATACCAGTCGAACGAAGTGCCGAACGTCGCTGAGATCAAGACCCGGCAAGACTACTACCAGATCGACTGGCCACTCGTCACCCGCCAGCGCCAGGTCGGTGTCTATGCCGAAGAGGTGCTCGCCGTGTATGCGCCGTTCGCAATGGGTGTGATTTGCAACATCGGCAACGGCTGAGCAGCGCTCTGACAATCTCTGATTTGGGCTGAAGGGATACCTCCGTGTCTGATCTAGTCGCATTACGGGCCGTGTTCCCGGTGTGGGACGCCGTTGGGCACGGGACAAAGCGGTACCCGCACGACCTCGACGGGGTCGTGCTGGTACCGCGCGACGTCGCCGTTCCCTTACTCCACAATGGCGGCTATGTCATCCACGACCGCAACCGGACTGTGCTGGCGCTGGACGATCACGTGGCCGGGCGGTGACGCGATGACTACCGACGACACCATGACCACCTTGATCACCGCCGATGATCCAGTGGTCAAGGCGATGCAGGAGATCAACCGCGCGTTCTTTTCTGCGGCCCAGCGTTTCGGCGTATCGGCGGCGATCGAAGGGCTCGCCAATATTCTGGTCATCAACCTTGCTGCTGGCTACGGCGCGGAGGTGGCGATGTCTACGCTCGGTGACATCGCCAAGAATGCGACCCCGATCGCTCGTATCTGGGGTGCCGTGGCCAGGGCGGCGGATCACGAGCCAGGACACGCGTAATGGGCAATGTTGCTTCGTCTGGGGCAAGCTTTGGCGATCTGACTACCCTTGCCGATGTCAAGGCGTGGCTGCAGACTGGGCAAAGTGCATTTCCCGCTACCGACGACGCGCTGTTGACGCGACTGATCACGGCAGCGAGTCAATTTATTCAAACTTGGTTGAATCGGCAGATCGCCTCGCAGGATTGGATCGAGATTCGAGATGGTTTAGGTGGCCCCCTTGGCCCGTACGACGTACGATACCAATTCGCAGCATTTCCGGTAACCGCCGTCAATCTCGTCGTCGTGGATGGCTTGACTATCCCGCCAATCCTCGCTTCCCCACCGGCGCCGGCCGGCGTCGGTGTGGTCAGCACGTTGGCGTCCCAATCGGGGTATTTCTTTACACCGACACAGTTCGTTATCAGGGGATACGTAGTACCTCGAAAGGCGGGATGCGTGACCGTGCAATATACCGCCGGCTATGTAGTGACACCACCCGAGTTGGCTCAAGCCTGCATCGAACTCGTGGCGTTGCGTTACCGCGAGCGCAGCCGCATTGGCGAGGTCGCGCGGGCGATCGGTGGCGGGGAGACCGTGTCGTACTCGCAAAAAGATATGAGCGACTCGATAAAGACACTAATACAACAATACCGCATCGTTGCGCCGGTGGCCGGATTCCTGATGCCGGCGCCGACCCAAACAGACACTGCCACTCTCGCGGGTGCCGTGTGATCACCGCGTATCTCGTTGGCGACCAGCAGGTGATGGAGCAACTGCGTACCCTGCCTGGCGCAATCAATTCGGGGCTGCAGCGCGCGATCACGCAGCTGGGGATCGAGCTTCAGCGCGACGTGCAGCAAGACAAGCTCAGCGGGCAGGTGCTCAGGAGCCGTACCGGATCACTGCGGTCGAGCATCGACTTGCGCGTCGACCAGAGCGGCGGTGCCATCACTGCGAGCGTCTTTACAGACAACCGATATGCCGGCGTGCAAGAATACGGTTTTGCAGGAACGGTGAGCGTCAGAGCGAGCCTCCGGCGCATCACGGAAGCCTTCGGTCGGCCGATCGCCGAGAAGACGATCAATGTGCGGGCGCACGATCGCCGTATGGATCTCCCTCAACGCTCTTTCCTGCGCTCGGCGCTTGAGGACATGAGACCGGCAATCCGCGACGGGGTGGAGGCGGCTCTGGCCGAAGCGGTATCTTGATGACTGTGTGGGATCGAGGCCTCCCGCGGCCGGAGAGCGGCCGATGATCGTGCGCGAGTCGGTCTATGCCGCGCTGTGGGCGCTTGGGGCTGGTGCAGCGAGCTTCGCCACCGCGAACCGGCGGCTGCGACATTGGGCCGACGTGGCCCCGGCCGAGCAGCCCGCATTGTTTATGAGCGAAAAGGGCGGGCACGCCGTGACCAAGGCGCTGGGGGCGCCGATCGCATGGACGCTCTACGCCGATTTTTATGTTTATGTTCATTCAAGCGACCCCTATTTGGCGCCCGCAATGCTTCTGAACCCCCTGCTCGACGCGCTCGAAGCTGCGCTGGCGCCATCGCCGGCGACAGGCGTTCAGAACCTCGGATTGCCCGCAATGGTGCAGCACGCCTACATCGCCGGAAAGGTCGAAACCGACGAGGGCGTTCTCGGCGACCAGGCGATCGCGATCGTCCCGGTCGAGATTCTGTGCGTCTGACCGCGCGGCACGACGCCAAACGAACGAATCGTGCTCGTAGGAGTATCCCGATGTCCGTGGAAGATTCAGACGGGAGCGCAGTGTTTCCTGAGGGTCATGCAGGAAGCCCGACCACCTCGAATAACAGGACTTTTTCGATCGATCAGCTGATCGAGCGCTGGTGGCAAGACCATTTCCCGGGCTCGGCGATCGCGCGCGACACGCAGGCCTGGAATGCCGCATTTGCCGCTAAAGAGGCGCTGAAGCGGCTGTTGAAAAGGGAGTATCTGACATGCAGTTGAGCTTCGGCTCGGGCGCGGTCTGGGGCGAACGCACCGACGTGACTGGGTCCGGGATTGGCCCGCGCCAGTTCGGCGTGCTCCAGGATATCCAGATCGATTTCGATTGGACCGATAAGCCGCTGTACGGGCAGCTTCAGTTCCCCGTGGCGATCGCGCGCGGACAGGGCAAGATCACCGGTAAGGCAAAATTCGCCCAGATCCTCGGATTGCTATATTCCGACATCTTTTTTGGCCTTACCCCGGCAACCGGCCAATTTGCGGTGTCGCAGCTCGAGGCCGCCAGCATCCCGGCTGCTACGCCTTACACAGTAACTGTCGCTAATGCGACTAATTACAACGACGACCTTGGCGTTGTCTACGCCGTCAGCGGCAAGCGTTTCAACCGCGTGTCGACCCCTTCTGCAGCCGGTCAGTATTCTGTGAACTTCGCCACAGGCATCTATACTTTTTCATCCGCCGATGCGAACGCGGCCGTTTTGATCTCATATACTTACAATCTGACGACGTCAGGCAGCAAGCTCACGATCACGAACCAGGTGATGGGGACCACGCCGACTTTCAAGGCGACTTTCTATACCAACTATGCCGGCAGCGGGATGGCCCTGCGTCTCAACGCCTGCATGGCCGACAAATTGACGCTGCCGACGAAGATCGACGACTGGATGATTCACGAACTCGATTTCTCGGCCTTCGCTGATGCTTCCGGAACGATCGGCTATCTGAGTACGGTAGAGTAATGCTTCCCGGGGTGACGATTACGATGGGCGGCCGGGATTGGCTGGTTCCACCGCTGACTCTCGGCCAGCTCCGCCGGTTGATGCCGAAGGTGCGGCAATTGACCGAGATCGGCGCGTCAATGGGCGAGACCCAGATCAGCGTGCTCGTCGAGATTGTCGCCGCGGCACTGCAACGCAATTATCCGGAGGTAACGGCTGACATGGTCGAGAACCTGCTCGATCTTGGTAACGCCAGTGCCGTGCTGAATGCGGTTCTCACCGGTTCGGGGTTAAAGCTGCGTGATAACCGCGTGGGGGAAGTGGCGGCCCCCGGGACCGTCCCGGGGGCAGGCTCGACGATCGCGAAACCACCATCGGACCCGGGCCAGGACGCGAGGACGGCTGGGGACATATCTACGGCCTCCTCGCCACCGCCTGTGGCTACAGTTACTCCGTAATCGATCAGATGACGCTCTTCGATTTCGAAGAGCTCACGGCATATTGGGTCGAGCATCCGCCAGTTCATATCCTGGTCGGGGCGTATCTCGGCATCGGCAAACAGCAGCCGAAGCGGATGCTATCGGCCGGCGCGGGGCCAGGCCGCGCGAGCTGCACTGATATACCAGGGATCCTCGCCGAACTCGGCCCAGGCTTTGGCACGGGCGACATTCATGCCGGACTGCCAGGGGTGGTACTTGATTTTGCTGAGCTTCGGAGCAGAGCAAGAAGTCGAGATTAACGTTCGCAACGCGCCGGTAGCGGCAGGTAATGAGCAGCCTCAAGCGCTCACCTCATTGAGAGGCTATCATGGCCGACATTGAAGCCAGCGTCGTCATCAGCGCCCAAACCGACGATCTCCAATCGGGAATGGCGGCTGCGTCAAATTCCGTTCAGATAGCCACTGATGCGATGCGGACCCAGTTCGCAGCGCTGGGTGCCGCCGCTCAGCAGGCGCAATCGCAGATCAACACTGCTGCCGTACAGGTCGGCTCGAGCATTGGCGCGCTGCAGTCCAAAGCCGCAAACCTCGCTGGGTCGGTCGGTGACGGCATGATGCCGACTCCTGTCTTAGGGGATGCCCGTTTTGACGGAGCTACGCGATCGAGCGAGACCCCCGCTCGTCGTAGCGGGGCCGGTTCCGACACCGTGTCGGCGTGGCGTGCGCAGCTGCAGGAGCAGCTGCTGGCCGAGCAAAGCTTCTTCGGCCAGTCAAAGAACGAAGAGCTGGCGTTTTGGCAGGCCAAGCTGGCTCTGACCGAAGCCGGATCGAATGCCCACTTAGCGGTCGAGCGCAACATTTATGAACTTGAAAAGCAACTCGCCGTGCAAGGCGAACGAGACCAGCTTGACCAGCTCAAGGCGGATCAAAAGGTCACGGATGCGAAATTCGCCAACTACAAAGCGGCGATCGATGACGAGGCCGCGCTAGGCCAAATTTCGGCTACGCAACAGGTCCGGCAGGAACAAGACCTCCTCGATCTCAAATGGTCTTACGATCAGGCCTATTACGAAAAGAAACTCGACGCCGCGCAGAACGATGTCCGCACACAGCAAAAGCTGATCGAGGAGCAGGAACTCGCGTACGAGAAGTATGTCGGAGAGGTCCAAGCGCTCGATACCAAGCTGGCAGAAGCAAACAAAAAAGCGTGGGACGACTTGGTTGCCCCGGTCGAGCGCGCGATCGATACTTCTGTTACCGGCATTATCCTGGGGACGACGACGGTGCAGAAGGCGTTGGCCAACCTCGCTCAATCAATCGTTGCCGAATTCGTCAACTCGGCAGTGAAAGGTGTTTTTGGCCAAATTGGGAAATTCTTTGGCGCAAGCCTCGCAGGCGGCGGAAATCAGGACTTCTCGGGGGGTCTCATCGGTGCTGGCGAGGAGGTGCTGGGCGGCGGCATCGCCGATAGCTCGGGGCTCGGCAGCCTGTTCGGCTCCGCTGGAATCCTTGGCAGCCTCTTCAAAGGAATCGGGACTCTGTTCGGCTTTGAGCATGGAGGCATCGTGCCGAGCGCGCAAGGTGGGTGGGCAGTCCCGAGCCTCGGGCCGGGAGGCGTGCTCGCGCAGCTGCACAGCAATGAGATGGTGCTGCCCGCAAATATCTCTCAAGGTTTGCAAAGCTTGATTGCCGCGCCCAATGGCACCAATGCCAGTGGCGGGAGCGCTCCCGTCGTCGTGAACTTTGGTGTTTCAGCGATGGATAGCCAGGACGTGGCACGGTTTTTTCGCAGCAACGGCAGCGCGCTTGTTGCGGCGATCAACAACGCGATGCGCAACGGATCGATGCTGCGGACGAGCTGATGGCGGACATAGGAGTTTTCCCGTCGCTGGCTGGTCTCGCCTGGAGCGTCACCAAGACTCCGACCTTTCAGACCCGCATCCAGAGAGCGGTGTCGGGGCGGGAGTTGCGAGCGCTCGATTATCCGTATCCGCTTTGGCAGTTCACGCTGGTTTTTGATTTACTTCGTGACAACCCGGCAGCGGGCTACGACGAGTTGAGAACCCTAATGGGGTTCTTCATGCTCTGCCAGGGTGCCTTCGGCACATTCCTGTTTCGCGACCCGAGCGATGATCAGGTCGCTGGGCAGCAAATCGGTGTCGGCAACGCCAGCACGACCGTCTTCCAGCTGCAACGGGCGATGGGCGCGACACTGCCGGGCGGTGGCTTTCTTGAGCCAATCGTAGCACCCAACCTCGTTACTGCGGTCTACCTCGACGGCATTACCCAAAGCCCGGGGAGCTACGGCGTAGATCCGAACACGGGATTGGTGACATTCAGCACGGCACCGGGCAGTGGGCTGATCATCACCGCCGACTACAGCTATTACTTTCGGTGCCGGTTCATTGACGACAGCTACGCGTTCGAGAATTTCATGTTTCAGCTGTGGCAGCTCAAAAAGCTGACCTTCATCTCGGTGCGGTCGTGAGGCTTGCTTCGGCCGCTCTGATTGCGCTGCTCAACAGCGGCGAGCGATTTATTATGGCCGACCTCTACACCTTCACTCTGGTCGGCGGCACGACGATCCTGCGTTACTCGGCGGCGCCGACGCCGATCGTCGCCAATGGGTACCTCTTCACGGCCGGACCGAAATTCGAACGCTCAAAGACCAAGGTCGTGATCGGCACCCAGGTCGACGAGCTCGACATCAAGATCCACCCGGAGGTGACGGACCTCGTCGGCTCGACACCGTTCCTCGAGGCCGCGTGGCAAGGACAATTCGACGGTGCTTTGTTGCAGTTGGAGCGCGCCTTTATGGGTGCTGCCGGAGGCGGTTACGGCGACACCAGCGCCGGGACGGTGATCCTGTTTTCCGGACGCATCTCCGATATCGATTGCAGCCGTACCGGCATCGACATGAAATGCCGCTCACACCTCGAACTGCTCAACATCCAGATGCCGCGCCGACTGTGGCAATCGAGCTGTACCCATATCTTCGGCGATGCGATGTGCCTGTTCAACCGGTCAAGTCTCGCTGCAACATTATCGGCCGGCAGCGGATCGACAACGACCATCATTCAGGGGGCACCAACGACGACCACGCCCTACGCGCAAGGGACGATCATTGGCGTCACTGGCGGCAATACCGGCTACAGCCGCACGATATCGTCGTTTGTCAGCGGCGGCGCCGTTACCGTTAAGCTCGCCTTTCTGTCACCCGTAGTCGCCGGCGATCAATTCCAGCTCCTTCCGGGTTGCGATCGCACGCTCGCAACCTGTACTAACGTCTTCAACAACGGCATCCATTTTGGCGGTTTTCCGTACATCCCGACCCCGGAGACCGCCGTATGACTGATCCGCGGCGGCTTCTGGTCATCGAGGAGGCCCGGGGGTGGTTGGGCACGCCCTATCATCACATGGGCCGGGTCAAGGGTGCCGGAACTGATTGCCTGATGATGCTCGCCGAGATCTATGAAGCGGCAGACGTCGTTCCGGAAATCGAAGTCCCCTTCTATTCGCCTGACTGGCATCTCCATCGCGACGCCGAGCGCTATCTCGAAGGCATGATGCAATACGCGTGTGAGATCGAGGGGCCGCCACAGCCGGGTGACATTGCACTCTTCAAATTCGGCCGTTGCTTCGCTCACGGAGCGATAGTCATTGAATGGCCTCGCGTCATCCACGCTTGGTACAATGCCGGCGTGCTATACGCCGACGCGACGCAGCCGCAGCTGACGGGGCGGCCAGTGCGTTTTTTTGATCCGTTTGTCTGATGGGCGGCATTGTTGGCGGTGGCTCTAACGCCAAGCAGCAGCACGCCGTCGGCTCGTTGCAGTTCCAGACTTCTCAGGCGGGCGGCGTCATCCCGCTGATCTACGGCACAACCAAAGTTAGCCCGAACCTGCTCGACTATGATGATTTCACCGCGACTCCCAGCAAGCAGACCGGAGGCAAAGGCAAAGGCGGCGGGGGCGGTAAAGGCGGTGGCCAGCAGTACATGTATTCGGCCTCGTTTATCATGGGAGTCTGCCAGGGGCCGATTACCGGTTTCGGTCTAGCCTGGTGGGACAAGAACATCGGCGTCGTCACCGGGCTTCAGAGCATTTCGAGCATCAATTTTGGCACCGACGGGCAGACGATCGACCCCTATTGGGCAAGCACCCATCCCTCTAAGGCGATCGGCTATTCCGGCACCGCAAACATCGTCTTCGCCAATTATCAGCTCGGCAACACCGCTACCCTGCCGAATTTCAATTTTGAGGTGTTTGGTGTCGGTTCCGGCATATCGGCCGCTTCGCCCAACGGTTATGACGCCAACCCGGCGCAGATCGTCAGCGATTTTCTGACCAACCCGCGCTACGGGGCGAATTTCCCGTCAGCCAACCTCGACCCGGCGATGACATCTGGCGCCGCTTCGTCCTACGCGAGCTATTGCGCGGCTCTCGGCCTGTTTCTGTCGCCGCTGCTCGACCAGCAGCAAGAGGCGCAGCAATCGCTCGCCGACATCACGAAAGTGACCAACAGCGCGATTGTGTGGTCCGGCGCGCAGTTAAAAATCATCCCTTATGGCGACCATTCGGTCACCAACGCCTTCACCTTGGTAAGCTTCGGTGGAGCCCCGACTCAGGCCGGCGGCGACACGATCAGCTTGACCTTTACCGACGCCGCCCTCAATGGCGGCTCCCCCTATACGGTCTCCTATACGACGCCGGCAAATTTGCAGATGCCTGGGGCAATGGCGGGACTTGCGCAAGCCGTCAACGGCGACGCCAACGTCACCGGGTTCGGCATTCTCGCGTCCGGTGCCGGTCTCGATGGGGTGATGATAATTCAGGCGCATCCGACCGGCAATACCACAATCGGCCTAGCAGGCGGCGGCGGAATCTCCGCGGTCGGGGTCGGCGCGACGACGACCAGCAATTTCATGCCCAACACGATGCCAGTCTACAGTCTCGGTGAGGATGACTACATCGTTCAGCAATCGAGTGTCGGCATCAATCTCGGGGTCACGCCTGGGGGGCCCGCGTTGCGTTCCGGCGCGACGCCGATTACTGGCGGTTTCATGGACGATCCGCTGCACATCGTGCGCTCGACTCCAGCTGACGCCAACAACATGATAGAGGTCGAGTGCCTCGACCGACAGAACAACTATAATACGGCGATCGCCGAGGCATTCGACCAAGGCTCGATCGATCTCTACGGGGTGCGCCGCGATACCAGTACTAAGGCGCGGCTGATCGCCGACCCGCTTTATGTCGGTGGGATGGTCGCTCAACTGCTGTTGCAGCGCCAGCTCCTCTACCGCAATACCTACACGTTCCGACTCGGCTGGAAATACATTCTGTTGGAGCCGATGGATCTGGTACAGATTACCGATTCACGGCTGGGTGCCAGTGCGCTGACGGTGCGGATCACGGCTGTCGAGGAAGACGACGAAGGCATGCTGTCGATCACCGCCGAGGACTTCTTTGGTGACTATTCGCCGACGGTCCTCTACCCGCCGGCCAATTATTCGCCATCCGCCTCGCCGTCGATCCTCGGGATGGGCGGTGGCACTGCAGCCCCGGCCGTGAGGCAGGCGGGCGGCGGTGCGGTCGGCGGTTTCGTGCCGAACTGGAGCGGGGCACCGGGCAACGTCAACACACCGCTGATCTTCGAGCCGCCGGCAGCATTACTGTCGGGCGATCTCGAAATCTGGATCGCCTTGTCGGGCGGTCCGAGCTGGGGCGGCGCACAGGTCTGGATCTCGAGCGACGGCAATTCTTATGCGTTTGCGGGTACAATCTCTGGCCCGGCGACGCAGGGGGTGTTGACCGCGACGATCGGCGACAGCGGCGGCAGCCCCGACATCACCGACACCTGCTCGGTGGATGTCAGCGAAAGTCGCGGCCAGCTGTTCTCCGTCTCGGCCACGGACGCGGCGAACCTCGTCACCCTGTGCTATATGGGCGGTGAGCTCTTCGCCTATCAGGTCGCGAACCTGACGAGCGCCTATCATTATAATCTGACGACACTTTACCGCGGTGCCTATGGCACAACTTCGGCGAGTCATTCGGCCGGGACGCAATTCGCGCGGATAGACCAGTCGGTCGATCGCTTCCCCTATCCCGGTACGCTGATCGGCCAGACCATATTTCTGAAATTCCTGTCGTTCAATATCGTAGGCGGGGCCCTGCAGAACCTCTCAGAGGTGCTGCCTTATACCTACACGGTGACGGGCTCGGGCAAAGCCGTGGTCTCGACGACCGTGTCGGGCTCCTATGCCGGCACGACCACCGCCAATCTCGTTGTCCAGCGGTATGTGTTCGCTGGGACCGTCATGTTCCCCGCCGGGCTAACCGGCAGCCAGGGGACAGCCGGCGTAGCCGCCACAGCGACCACGACCTACAGCATCAAGAAGAACGGCGCGAATATCGGAACTATGGTGTTTGCGGCCTCGGCGACAACGGCGGCCTTTGCGATGGCTTCGGCGACATCCTTCATGGCGGGCGACGTTTTGACCGTGGTGGCGCCGGCGTCGCCGGATGCGACGTTGGCAAACCTCGCCTGGACCCTCGCCGGATCGCAGTGAGCGAAACGTTCGTCTGCAATTTACCGCAGCCACCCGTGAGAGAGAGGCGCCCTTGAAGCTCGAATCCTGGCACAGCAGCGAAGACAAACGCCGTTGGAAGATCGTGCGCACCGACAACTACACCGATGTCCCGGGCGAGATCGTCACCGCTGACGAGACCACTGGCGAATGCAGCTTGCACGTCGGCGGCGAGACCAAGACGCTGAGCTTCGGCCCTGGCGGCATCAGAATCGTCGGGCGGGGAAGATGACCGACGACAAGCGACTATGGCCAAGGTTTAGCCCGGAGATTAATTTCGGGCACTTGCTTCAGGCCGCTGTCATTTTGGTGACCATCGGCGGGGGAGCGATCACGAGCTATTTGAGCCTTCGGTCGGATATTCAACAGGTGCGCGCCGATCTCACGGTCAAAGTCAGCGAGCATGAATTGCGAATCGCCACGATCGAGCACGCTATCGACGACCAGCACCGAGAGGGGCGCGAATTTCAGGCCGAGATGCGTTCGGCGATCTCTCACGTAACTGACATATTGAACGATGTACGCGTCCAGATCGGACGCCGCCTGCAGACCCGTGGCTGATTATGGCCAGCCGAGCCATGCGTTTCGTGCTTGATCGCGTGAGGGGCTCTGGTCATCGTGCCGCAGGATGGCAGGAGCACTTGCATGCGCTCGAAGACGGGGATAGGGGTTGCATCCTTTGCGGCACTTCTGGTCATGGCCGGTTGCGGCAGCACGCGCTCGACGGCGTGTCAATGTCCTAAGCCAGTCGCTTACGACGAGCCGACATTAAAGAAGATCTCGGAGGCATTACGCGCTCTACCGACTGACAATGTCCTCCATCAAGCGATGGAGGATTACGAGAATGAACGCGACGATCTCCGCTTTTGTCCCTAAACCCGATTCCGGCCAGGTCGTTCGACCGCAGTTCACCCCTGTCGAATTAAGGCCAACAGATGGCGACCTAGCACCAGGCATACCGCCAGGTAAATGATCATCAGCGGAATATAGTTCAGCTTGCCGGGCCGGTAAGGCCGGCGATCGAGAATGACCGAGACGATGAGCAGCGCCGCGCTGGCGCTAAGAGCGACGATCGTCTCGGTCAAGTCCATCTGTGGGTCAGGGGCGAAGGCTCGATCGCGAGCATTATTCAGCAAGCACGAGACATAAAACCTGTGCTCTGCGGCACTATCACCCTCGCCAAACCCGGAGCGGTCGGCCTAGACTTCGGCGTCCAACTCGCGCCGAGCTGTCGTGTCCGAAGAGTTCTACCGCATCAAGCGCCTTCCGCCGTATGTCTTCACCGAGGTCAACGCGCTGAAAGCCAAGGCGCGCGCCGCAGGACGCGACGTCATCGATCTCGGCATGGGCAATCCTGACGGGCCGACGCCACCCCACATCGTCGCCAAGCTTGTCGAAGCCGTGCAAAACCCGAGAACTCATGGCTATTCGGTATCCCGCGGCATTACCGGCCTGCGTCGTGCCTGTTCGGCCTACTATGCTCGCCGCTTCGGGGTCGAGCTCGACCCGGAGCGCGAGGTCATCGTCACCCTCGGATCAAAGGAAGGACTCGCCAATCTCGCCCAGGCGATTACTGCGCCGGGCGACATCGTCCTCGTGCCGAATCCGTGTTACCCGATCCATGCCTTCGGGTTCATCATGGCGGGCGCTTCGGTGCGCCACGTGCCGGTCGGCACGGAATTCGACTTTCTCGGCGAGCTCAAGAAGGCGGTCCAGCACAGCATTCCGGCACCGCTGGCGATCGTTCTCAACTTTCCGGCCAACCCCACCGCCCAAACCGTCGATCTCGATTTCTATGGCGAGATCGTTGCGTTCTGTCGTCGGTACAACATCATCGTGTTGTCCGATCTGGCGTATGCCGAAATCTATTTCGACGACAATCCTCCGCCGTCCATCCTCGAGGTCCCTGGTGCCCGCGATATCGCGGTCGAGTTTACCTCGCTCAGCAAGACCTATTCGATGGCCGGCTGGCGGATCGGCTTCGCCGTCGGTAACGCGCGGCTGATCGCGGCATTGGCGCGGGTCAAATCCTACCTCGATTATGGCGCTTTCACGCCGATACAAGTAGCGGCCACCGCGGCCTTAAACGGGCCGCAGGACTGTGTCGTCAAAATCCGCGAGCGCTATCGCGCCCGCCGCGACGTGCTAATCGATGGCTTGCGCCAGGCTGGTTGGCCGCTGCCGCAGCCCGATGCGACGATGTTCGCCTGGGCACCCATCCCTGTGGCCTTTCGAGGGATCGGAAGCCTCGATTTTTCGAAACTGTTGCTTGAGCGAGCCAATGTCGCGGTCTCGCCGGGGATCGGCTTTGGCGAATATGGCGAGGGGTTCGTACGCATCGCGCTCGTCGAGAACGGCCAGCGTTTGCGCCAGGCGACGCGCAATATCCGAGCCTTCCTTTCCGGCCGTAATGACGTCGTTGAACTGCGTCGCGGCGAGCCACATTCGCCTCGGCTGGCTCCTGAGGCGGTTTAGCAGGTGTATCCGGGCCTCCGCCGTTCGGCCCTTCGGGTTTGACTTCGCGGGAACCCATTCTTATGCTCCTGCCCCTGTCGAGGAACACGGGCATGAAGATCGTCAATTCGCTGAAGTCATTGAAAAAACGCGATAAGAACTGCCGCATCGTGCGTCGCAGGGGTCGCGCCTTCATTATCAACAAGGTCAATCCGCGGTATAAGGCGCGCCAGGGCTGAACCCGACATCAAAGCGCCCGGATCATCCCGATGAAGATGCCGGCACCAGATGATGGGGTGGTGCGGCGCCGCGCGGAGATCGTCGGGGCGCTGGGTCAGATCGTTCCCGGCGAAGGTGTCATCGCTACCGAGGCCGAGCGCCGAGCCTACGAAAGCGACGGGCTGACGGCCTATCGCCAACTGCCGATGGTCGTGGTGCTGCCGTCGCGCGTCGATCAGGTCGCGGCGGTGCTGCGGTATTGCCAGAAACACGGGATCAAGGTCGTCCCACGTGGCGCCGGCACTTCCCTTTCTGGCGGCGCGCTGCCGCTCGCCGATGGCGTATTGCTCGGCATGGCCAAGTTCAACCGCATCCTTGATATCGATTACGACAACCGTTGCGTTATCGCGCAGCCCGGGGTCACCAATCTGGCGATCACCCAGGCCGTCGATGCGACCGGCTTTTATTACGCGCCGGATCCGTCGAGCCAGATTGCCTGCACGATCGGCGGCAACGTCGCCGAGAACTCCGTCGGAGTGCACTGTCTTAAATACGGGGTTACCACGAACAACATCCTTGGCATCGAAATGGTGTTGATGGACGGCGAGGTGGTCCGGCTCGGCGGAAAGCACCTCGATGCCGGAGGCTATGATTTGGTCGGTGTGTTGACCGGGTCCGAAGGTCTCCTCGGAGTCGTCACGGAGGTTACCGTGCGCATCCTGCCGAAACCGACGACGGCGCGGGCGCTGCTGATCGGCTTTGCCACGACGGAGGATGCCGGCAGAGGCGTTGCCGCGGTGATCGCGGCTGGCATCGTTCCCGGCGGCATGGAGATGATGGATCGGCCGGCGATCCACGCTGCTGAGGCATTCGTCAACGCTGGGTACCCGCTCGACGTCGAGGCGTTGCTCATTGTCGAGCTCGACGGTCCGCCGGCCGAGGTCGAGGATCTGATCGACCGAGTCGAAGCGATCGCCCGCGACCACCATGCCACCGAGATTCGCCTCAGCCGCGACGAGGCGGAACGGCTCGCTTTCTGGTCCGGGCGCAAGGCCGCCTTCCCGGCGGTCGGGCGGATCTCGCCCGATTATTATTGCATGGACGGCACGATCCCGCGCGCGCGTCTGGCCGAGGTTTTGACCCGAATACGAGACCTCTCGGACCGGCACGGGCTTGCGGTGGCAAACGTTTTTCACGCCGGCGACGGCAATCTCCACCCGCTTGTTCTTTACGACGCCAACAGGCCTGGCGAGGTCGAGCGAGCCGAGGCCTTGGGCGCCGACATTCTCAGGCTCTGCGTCGAGGTCGGCGGTGTCCTGACCGGCGAGCACGGGGTCGGGGTCGAAAAGCGCGACCTGATGGGGACGATGTTCGACGAGAGCGACCTGGCGCACCAACAACGGCTGAAATGCGCGTTCGACCCGGACGGCCTGCTTAACCCAGGCAAAGTGTTTCCACAACTGCACCATTGCGCCGAACTCGGTCGTCTACACGTCCACGCCGGCCGGCTGTCCTTTCCCGACCTGCCACGGTTTTGACGAGAGGTATCGCGGGTATCCGCGAGCGAGCAGTGGAGCATGGCTGAGGCGTGCGGACCGACTTCACAGCGGAGCAGCTCGCTGATCCCGACGTCGCGGCATCTGAGAAGGTGCTGCGGACCTGCACCCATTGCGGGTTCTGCACAGCAACGTGCCCGACTTATGTCCTGCTCGGCGACGAACTCGACAGCCCGCGCGGCCGGATCTACTTGATCAAAGACATGCTCGTGGGCGGCGAGCGGGTCACGGCCGATACTGTCAAGCATGTCGACCGGTGCCTCTCCTGTCTGTCGTGCATGACGACTTGCCCGTCCGGCGTCAACTACATGCGCCTCGTCGACCATGCGCGGCACTGGATCGAGGAGAACTACCGGCGCCCATGGGGCGAGCGCGCGCTGCGGATGCTTCTCGCCACGGTTCTATCGCGGCCGCTGCTGTTTCGCCTCGCGCTGCGCTCCGCGGCTCTCGCCAAGCCATTGTCCCGTTTTTTGCCCAGGCGGCTGGCACCGCTATTCAAACTGGCACCCTCCTCGACTCCGCCGGCCTCAGAAACCGATCACCCAAACGTCTTCGCGGCTGCAGGCGAGCGACGAATGCGGGCCGCGCTGTTACCGGGATGTGCCCAAAAGGTGCTTGCACCCGAGATCAACGAGACGACTATCCGGCTGCTGACCCGCCACGGTTGCGAAGTTGTTGTTGCGCACGGCAGCGGCTGTTGTGGATCGCTTGCCCATCATCTTGGCCAGCAACCCCTAGCGCTAGGGTTCGCGCGGGCCAACATCGATGCATGGGAGCGCGAACGTGTCGCCTCCGGGCTCGACGCGATCGTAATCAATGCCTCGGGCTGCGGTACAACGGTGAGAGATTACGGCTTCATGCTGCGCGAAGATCCAGCTTACGCTGAGAAGGGGGCGCGGATCGCCTCGCTCGCCAGGGATGTCTCGGAGGTGATGGAGACGCTCGGACTCTTGCCGCCGGCACTAACCACCGGCAGCACCAAGCGGCGTGTTACCTATCATTCCGCCTGCTCGATGCAGCACGGGCAACGCCTTCACGCCGGACCAAAGGCGCTTCTCGCCGCAGCGGGCTTCGAACCGGTCGACGTGCCGGAGGGACATCTCTGCTGCGGTTCGGCCGGAACCTATAATTTGTTGCAGCCCGAGATCGCCGCAGCCCTACGCGACCGCAAACTCGCCAATATCGCCAGCACCAAACCGGATCTCGTCGCGAGCGGTAATATCGGCTGCATCACCCAGTTAGCCTCTGGTTGCGACGTGCCGGTGGTGCATACGATCGAGCTGCTTGACTGGGCCACCGGCGGGCCGATGCCCAAAGCGCTGACAGGCTCAGCGGGCCCGCCGGCGGACGATCGCGGAGATCAGTAACGACAATGACAGCGCCGCGACGCCGATCAGCGTCGGCTCGATCCAGCTTGCCCTGCCCAGGATCAGACGTTGCCCGCCCGCGCCGAGATCGACATAGGCGACCGTCAGCGGCAGCTGGCCCAGCAGAGATCCAAGCGCGTAGCCGGCCAGAGGCAACCGGGTCAGCCCAAGCGCGTAATTGGCCAAGCTATGCGGGATAACGGGGATCAGCCGCAGTACGGCTACAGCCCGCCAGCCGCCGTGCTCGACCTGTCCGAAAACGGGGCCGAGGCGCCGAAGATCGATCAGGCCCGAATTGATGTATCGCGACACAAGAAAACCCGCGACCGCACCAGCGATGCTGCCCGAGGCAGCCCATACGATTCCCCACCCCATGCCGAATAGTAGTCCGGCGACGATCGCCAACAATGTGCGCGGGATAAACAGCAGGCTGGCCGCGATGTGGACCGCGAGGAACCCGAGCGGCGCTGCCGGATAGCCGTCGATCGCCGCGGTAATCGTCATCGGATCGAAAATTGCCCGCCAGCGCCAAGCCAATGCGGCCCCGATTGCGAGCAAACCGAGCAAGGCAAGTCTCGCGGTCCGGCGAAGCCCGAGCATCGGCGGGTCGAGAACTGCGGCCATCCCGACTTTCGCCATCACCGCAGCGTCGAAGCCATGCGAACGCGCGAAATGGCTGACGCATCGTTATCTGAGTCACGCGCTATCTCCTCCAAGAGGCCCGGATGCGCGGTGCGGCGCCTAAGCCACATGACCCCCAGAAGGTCGATGATCCCGACGCCTAAACGATCGAACAGGCCATATTTCGACACGCCTTTTTGACGGGTCCGGTGATTGACCCCCATCGAACGCACCACTCCGCCTTCGCGCAACACCAGCGCCGGGAGAAACCTGTGCATGTGGTCGAAGTGGGGCAAATCCAAAAAGAGCGCGCGGGGAAAGAGCTTGAGTCCGCAGCCTGCATCCGGCGTGTGGTCAGCGAGAAGGCGGCCGCGGACCGCATTGGCAATGCGCGAACCCCACCGTTTGGACCAAGTGTCTTTCCGCTTTCTGCGATAACCGGCAATCATCAACGGCGGTTTCTCAGGGGCTTGGCGGGCTAGGCGCCACATCGCTGGGATGTCTGCCGGGTCGTTCTGCCCGTCTCCGTCGAGTGTCGCGATCCAAGTCGCACGCGCCGCCCGGACACCCGTGCGGATCGCCGCACTCTGTCCGCAATTTCGCCAATGGCGCAGCAACCGCAACTGCGGCGTTTCGGCGGCGAGCCGAGAGAGCTCGCCGACGGTCGCATCGCTACTGCCGTCATCCACAAAGAGGATCTCGTATTCAACCAGCCCGTCGAGCGCGGCACAGATCTCGCCGACAAGCGGGGCGATACTTTCCGCCTCGTTCTTCACCGGTATGACGACAGAAAGATCCATGGGCGACGATATGTAACACCCTTTGGTGGCGCGGACAAATCGAGGGAGCCAGTGCACAGATCACCAAATGCGCGAGCCCGAGCCTGATTTTTACCTGCAGAAGCAGGCGACCGCTTCCGGTCTAGTCACGCAGGATTGCCGAAAAGGCGAATTTCAGCGATCAATCCAGGCGATCCTGAGGATATTTGTGGCCCCGGGAGTTCCAAATGGGACCCCGGCAGTAATGACAACTCGCTGGCCGATCTCGGCGATCTTCTCGCGGTGCGCAATCCGCACGGCCTTTTGCACCATATCGGAAAAGCTTCTGACATCGCTGGTGTGCACACAGTGAGCGCCCCACAAAACGGCAAGCCGGCGGGCAGTGAAGAGGTTTGACGTCAATACCAGAATCGGTGCCTCGGGCCGTTCACGTGCAGCGCGAAGCGCGGTTGCACCGGACGTGGTGTAGGAGACAATCGCCGCCGCATCCACCAGATGCGCGACCTGGCAGGCCGCGGCGCTGATCGCATCCGAAGTTGTATGTTCATGCTCGATCCTGGTGCTCTCGAGCATCGAGTAATAGAGCGGGTCTTCCTGCACCCGACAGGCGATGCGGTTCATCATCGCAACCGATTCAACCGGATAGCGCCCCGCGGCGGTCTCCGCTGAAAGCATGACCGCATCCGCTCCCTCGTAGACCGCAGTCGCGACATCCGATGCCTCCGCCCGGGTTGGCGTCGGGGCTGTGATCATCGATTCGAGCATCTGCGTCGCCACAACGACGGGCTTCCCGGCAGCTCGGCATGCGTGAACCACTTGCTTTTGCACGCTCGGCACATCTTCAGGCGGCATCTCAACGCCGAGGTCGCCTCGTGCGACCATCAGGCCATCGGCGAGCTCGATGATCTCTGGGAGATGCTGGATTGCTGATGGCTTTTCGAGCTTGACCATGGCGCCGGCACGGCCGCCGATTAGCTTGCGGCCCTCGGCGACATCGTCGGGACGCTGGACGAAGGAGAACGCGATCCAATCGGCACCCTGCTCGAGGGCAAACGAGAGATCGGCTCGATCCTTCTCGGTGATCGCCGACAATGGCAATACCGCATTCGGCACATTGACGCCTTTCCGATCCGACAGCATGCCGCCCACCAGACACCGCGTATCGGCAAAACCGCTGCCGCAGCTCTCGACCTCGAGCCGTACCTTGCCGTCATCGAGGAGCAGCTCGGTCCCCGGCTGAAGCGCCTCGAATATTTCCGGGTGCGGCAAGGGCGCGCGATGCACGTCGCCAGCTTGGCGCTCTAGGTCAAGGTGGAAGTGCGCGCCCGCGGAGATCTCGACTGGACCTTCGGCAAAAGTACCCAGACGGAGCTTCGGTCCTTGCAGGTCAGCAAGGATGCCGATTGGCCGCCCCGTGGTACTCTCTACCCGCCGGATCGCCGCAAACCGAGCGCGGTGGTCGTCATGCGTGCCATGGCTAAAATTGAGCCGGAAGACGTCGACGCCCGCCTCGAACAGCGCGCGGATCTGATCGGGTGCTGAACTCGAAGGGCCCAACGTCGCAACAATCTTCGCGCTCCGCCGACGCCTCAGGTCGATCAGTCTGTCTGAGCGCATCTTACTCGAGAACCAGGACTGCTCTAAAATCGTTGACGTTTGTCAAAGTGGGACCGGTCACGACCAGATCGCCGAGAGCGGCAAAAAATCCATATCCGTCGTTCTCGGCGAGCGCGTTGCGCGCCGAGATGCCGCGGGTAGCAGCTCGCGCCAAGCTGTCCGGGAAGACAATCGCCCCGGCATTATCCTCTGTTCCATCGATCCCATCCGTATCACAGGCGAGTGCCGAAATGCCGTCGGCACCATCGAGCGCCATCGCGAGGGCGAGTAGAAACTCGACATTGCGTCCGCCCCGGCCCGTTCCGGTAACCGTTACGGTGGTCTCGCCCCCTGACAGCAGCACGGCGGGGGGCGAAATCAGGCGGTCACCGACTCGAAATTTTCTTGCTCGGATCTGAAGTGCGATCCCCGCGTGAACCAGCCCGACCTCACGAGCTTCTCCCTCGATTCGGTCGCTAAGCACGACCGGAACGATCTTCCGCTGCTCCGCAACCGCCGCGGCAGACTGGAGCGACTCTTGCGGGCTTGCAACAAGATCGAACTGTGCCCGGTCAAAGATCGGATCGTCGGGTTTCGGCGTTTCCTCCGCTTGTGCCGAGAGATGCGACACCACAGCCTTCGGCGCGACGATGCGGTACTTTTCGAGCACGGAGCGACCGTCGGCGAAGGTCGTGGGGTCAGGCACGGTGGGGCCGGAGGCGATGACCGATGGGTCGTCGCCAGGCACATCGGAGATCGCCAAGGTGACGATCCGCGCAGGCGCCGCCGCGGCGGCGAGCCTACCCCCCTTGATCGCCGAGAGATGCTTGCGCACCGTATTGATCTCGGTGATCGTCGCACCCGAGCGCAGGAGGGCGTGTGTTACCGCCTGCTTGTCGTGTAGGGTAAGGCCCGAGGCGGGAAGCGAGAGCAGCGCCGAGCCTCCACCCGAGGCGAGGAAGACGAGCTGGTCGTTCGGCCCCAAACCGCGAGCCAAGGCGAGGATACGGCATGCCGCCCGCTCACCTGCGGTGTCGGGTATAGGGTGACCGGCTTCGACAACTTCGACGTGGTCACAGGGTACGGCATGACGGTAGCGGGTGAGGACAAGACCTTCGAGGGCACCGGACCACAAGGTCTCGAACGCGCGTGCCATCGCCGCCGAGGCTTTGCCGGCGCCAACCAGCACCGTACGTCCGCGAACGGGGGTAGGAATTCGCCTCTCAAGCACCCGAGAGGGATCGGCCGCGGCAAGTGCGGCGTTGAACAACGCCCTTAAGGTCTCGCTGATTGCCTTCTGATCATGCCCTTTCACGCGGCTGTTCCGTCTTGCCAACATGGCCGACATTTCATATCGAGCGCCGCGGAAACGCCAGCGCTCTATCTTTGTCGACGGATAGGGGCTTATCGGCAGTGGGTTGAGCGGAGGAGATTTCGCGTGATGTTTTTCGGCCGCCGGAGCTTGATGCGCACGGCGCTGACGGCGCTGTTGCTTCTAGCGGTAGCATCGGGTCGAGCCGAAGCACCAGAGTCGACGGCTTTCTCAGAAGTTTTCGCTCAGCTGGCGGCAAGGTTGGTCGGGGTTGTTGTCAATATTTCGACTACCCAAGCAACCGCGTCGTCGGCGCCCAAAGGTGGACCGGAGGCACAACTCCCAGCCCCGGGAGCGCCGCTCGACGAGTTCTTTCGCGACTTTTTCGGCGAGAAGGGCGCGCCGGGAGGTGCTAATCCATCGGTACCGCGTGCCGCCTCGCTGGGCTCGGGGTTCATTATCGATCCCTCCGGCCTGATTGTGACCAACAACCATGTGATTGCCAACGCCGAGCAGATCACCGTGACCCTATCGGACGATTCGACATTGCAGGCAGAAGTCATCGGGCGCGACGGGGTGAGCGACCTCGCGCTTCTCAAAGTCGAACCAAAGGCGCCGTTGACGGCGGCAAACTGGGGAGATTCGGCCAAGACACGGGTAGGGGACTGGGTGCTCGCGATTGGCAACCCCTTCGGCCTCGGCGGTACGGTGACGTCAGGCATCATCTCGGCGACCGCGCGGGATATTCACTCCGGTCCTTACGACGATTTTTTGCAGACTGATGCGTCGATCAACCGCGGCAATTCCGGTGGACCGATGTTCAACCTCGCTGGTGAGGTTATCGGTATCAACACGGCGATTTTTTCGCCTTCGGGTGGTTCGATAGGTATCGGTTTTGCGATCCCGTCGGCTTTCGCCCGCCCGATTATTGATCAACTAAGGGCGACCGGCAAAGTTGAACGCGGCTGGATCGGTGCGCACATTCAACCGGTTAGCGAAGAGATCGCCGAGGCTGTCGGGCTCGACAAGAGTCGAGGTGCAATGATCGGAGCGGTCGATCCAGGAAGCCCGGCGGCGCAAGCAAAGTTGCAGCCTGGTGACGTAATCCTCACCTTCGACGGCAAGCCGATAGACCGCAGCCGGCAATTGCCTCGCCTGGTCGCCGACGCTGCCCCCGATACAATGGTCAAGCTGTCGATGTGGCGAGACGGAAAAGAGCAGGAAGTAGAGCTCAAGGTCGCAGCTTTGAACCCGAACAGGCCTGCGCCGCCCCCGCCCGAGCCGGAAAAGCCGAAACCGCCACCGAGCATCGACGCGCTTGGCCTCAAGCTCACCAAACTGACAGCCGAGCTCCGCAAGCAGTTTTCCTTACCTGAGACTGCGAAGGGTGTCGTTATCACCGAGGTGCCGCAAAATAGTCCTGGAGCAACGCAAGGCCTGCGGCCAGGGGATCTCGTCATCGCCGTC
Source organism: Alphaproteobacteria bacterium (assembly GCA_019237135.1). GTDB lineage: Bacteria > Pseudomonadota > Alphaproteobacteria > ATCC43930 > CGMCC-115725 > AP-15. The sequence goes on along the minus strand of JAFAHQ010000380.1, from coordinate 1,460 downwards.
GGTCACGAGGCGGTGGGATCCTTGGAGGAAGTGCAGCAAAAAGTGGCCGCAGCTAAAAAGAGCGGTCACAAGAACGCCCTCGTGCGCGTAGAGCGCGAGGGCAACTCTCGGTTCATCGCGCTGCCCTTCGAAGCAGGGTGAAAAAGCAACCGTTGTTGCTACTCGGCGGCGAGTGCGCGTGGCGACGTCCCGCGGAAACGGACGAGGAGCGTCTCCTGGCGCGCTTTGACATGCGCCAGATTTGCTTCCTTGACGTGGCCGAAGCCACGGATTTCGAGCGGCAAACCAGCCAGCTCGACTGCGATCTTGTGATTTGCCGGCGACAGGCTTGCGAGGATTTCGTCAACGAGCGCCTCGTATTCGCCAATCAGTCGGCGTTCGAGCCGCCGCTCCTCGCTGCGGCCGAATATGTCGAACGGAGTGCCGCGGAGGCGGCGCAGGCGCGCTAGAACGCCAAACACCGAGAGCATCCACGGTCCAAAGCTGCGCTTGCGCAGATGTCCGGTCTCCGGGTCGCGTTCGCCGAGGAGGGGTGGCGCCAGATGGAAATTGAGCTTGTAGGGGCCTTCAAACCGATCGGCTATGCGCTGCAAGAAGTCGGTATTCCTATAGAGCCGAGCGACTTCATACTCATCCTTATAAGCCATGAGTTTGAAGAGCGAGCGGGCGATCGCTTCGGTCAGGCTTGTCTCGCCTGGCAGGCACTCAGCCTCGGCGTCGCGGACCTGCCCAACCCTTGCGCTATAGCGTGCGGCGTAAGCGGCGTCTTGGTATTCCGTCAGAAAGGCAACCCTACGGCTGATTACCCGGTCGAGGCTGTCCGACAAGCGGTGACTTGGCTGCACAGCGGCCGGCGGCATTGCGCGAGCCTGGACGAGCGCCGGGTCGGTCGCCGTGCGACGTCCCCAACGAAAAGCGGCCTGATTGAAGTCGATTGCGACGCCATTCAATGCGATCGCGCGCTCGATGGCTTCGGCCGAGAGTGGAACCAAACCGCGCTGGTAGGCAAAACCCAGCATGAAGAGATTGCTTGCGATCGCATCGCCGAGCAGACCGGTAGCGAGATCGGTCGCGTTAAGAAATTCAACTCTTTCGTCGCCGGCGGCATCGGCGATGTTCCGTTGCAGCGCTCGGCTCGGAAATGCCAGGTCGGGGTTTCGGGTGAAATCGCCGGTAATCGTCTCATGGCTGTTGACGATTGCGCGGCTGTGCCCGAGCTCCAGCTTTGACAAAGCATCCTGGCTCGCCGAGACAACGAGATCACAGCCAAGGAGCAGGTTCGCGCCGCCGGCCGCAATGCGCACGGCGTGGATCTCATCGGGCCTCCGGGCGATCCGGACATGGCTGTAGACCGCGCCACCCTTTTGGGCGAGACCGGTCATGTCGAGCACAGTGCAGCCCTTTTGTTCGAGGTGCGCTGCCATCCCGAGCAGTGCTCCGATCGTCACGACACCCGTTCC